>JAISTB010000019.1 GCA_031272775.1 Fusobacteriaceae bacterium
TAAGAGATATGCTGAAGTAGTATTTATATTACGCTAACAGAGTATTGAAAAGAGTTGAAGACATTATAATAATCCCAATTGTAGCAGCTTTGTTAGTGTAAAATATTTAGTGAATATTACGGCCTCAGGAAACTTCGGATCCGGAAAAGTGGAAACCGCCTGTCCGGACCCGAGGAAACCGTCAGCTTAAATTATTTCGGAGAAATTAAATAATCTTTGGGCTTACCCCTCCATAAGCGCAGTGTAATTTTATTTCCACTACAATAAACTTCAAAAGCCCGCCAATGGCGGGCTTTCTTCTCAACCCCCCCTAAACCCCAAACAAGCGCCCCAACACCCGTAATCCCGTCGCCGTCCGGAAGATCTTCTCCCGCACGGAGCGAATCTCCGCCTCCTTCATCTCATCTTCATAGATATTGACGAGAAAATCCGCCTCCACAAGGATCTGATAGTCGATCCCCTCAATTTTGTCGTAGTGATGATGGTTGGCGATCAGATAACAGAGCCGGTCCAGCGTTTCAGGCGCTATCGGCTTGTCCCGGAGCAATTCCCGCGCCACGGCCGGCCCCAGTTCCTCCTGGTATTTTCCCGCCGAGGTCCCGTAGACCTCCACGGCCTTGTGTATCCCGATATCGTGCAACAGTCCCGCGATTTCGATCAATTCCAGCGTCGCGGCGTCGCAGCCCTCGCTCTCGGCGATAAAGCGCGCGAAGGCGCGTACTTTCAGCGCGTGGTTGATCCGTTTGGCGTCCCCTTCATCGTAGCGAAACAACAGTTCCGTCACTTCATGGATCAAATTTCCGTTCATGCTCTCCTCCATTTCCATACTTTTTTTCTTTTCTATATGATGAATAAAAAACAAAATTTTCGCGAAAAGTTCGTTTGACAAATTTTTTATTTGTTGTATGATAATAGTGAATCAAAGAGGAATTCTTTTTATAGAAAGCTCTTGAAACACCTCGTGGATTTGCTCATCAATAGAACATATTAAACTATATTTGAACAGAATTGTGCGAATTTAAGCAATCTATTCCTCAAATTCATGGTGAACATCAGAAAAAGCCATTTGACAATGAATCAAAGTCATAGTATGATTGAAGCATCAAAGCAATCCAATCCTAACGAGGTGAGTTTATGAAAAAGAAGTACATCATCGAAGTCGTGCTGTTTTGTAGTTATGCGCTCTTTGCCATGTCATGGAAAGCCGGTGATTTCTTTATCGCAAAACTGGGGATTACCGCAACCCAGACCGCAATTATGACAAACGCGATCAACATTGCCAAAGTCATCGGTTGTCTGGCGGCGGCTGTGGTCATTTCCAAACTGGGCATGAGAAATACCTATACCTACTCGACAATTTTGGTCATTTTCGGCGTTCTTCTTCCCCTTACGAACCTGTTTCCCGCAATTTTCCTGATCCGCTTTATCCTCGGTCTCGGCGGCGCTTTCATCGTCGTGGCCATGAATCCCATCGCGTCCAGAATCTTTGAGCCGGGAGAGCTTGCCATCGTCAACGGATTAAACGCCGTGGCCTTCAATACTGGGCTCGCCGTGGCGCTGACGCTTGCGGGGAGAATCATCGCGGATCCCAAAACCGCCATTATTACCGTAAGCCTGATTCTGACCGGGGCCCTTGTGCTCTGGCTCATTCTGAGCGGCGACCTCAAAGTCGCGAAGGGACCCACACAGGCCGCACAACCTGCCGAAAAATACGGATTGGGCGACGGCGTCAAAGATCCCTTCAATATTCTTATGGCTCTGGGCAACATCGGTCTTTTGTCCTTTTACCTCGTGGCCATGACCTTTATGGATCCTGCCTACGTCAAGTACGTGATTTACGCGGGGATCGCCGGCGCATTGGCAGGCAGCTTCGGCTCCAAGGGCGTCAAAAACAAGATGCTTTTCGTCCGGATCACGGCGCTCATGCAACTGCTCTCGGCCTGCGGATTTATTCTCTGCTATGTGTCCGGATCCACGCTAATCAACGTGCTGGGCCTCATCCTCGGATTCTTTATTTTCTTCCCGCTTTCGGCCTACATCACCCTGGGCTTTATCCGCGAAGGGGCGACGCCGCAGAAGATTTCGGTCACCTTTTCCCTGTTCTGGTCCCTGGGTTACCTCGGCACCGTGGTCATCATGCAGATTTTCGGCTTCCTCAAGGACAAAACGGGCGGCATGACGACGCCTCTGATCTTTATCCTCTGCTGCGAGGCGCTGTTCTTCCTGGCTACGCTCTTCATCCGCATTACCAAATCGAAATAAACATCATTACAGACAATAAAAGGAGGATATTATGGCAAAAGTTTTGAGAAAAGAAGTACAGGATTATCTGGACGTGTTCAATAACGTCACGCTGCCCGCAATGCTGGCCGCGGGATGGAAACAGACCATCGTCAACGCGAGGGAGGGACTCGCTGTCCTCACCAAGAATTATACGCCCGCGGGACCCGCGGTGGTACAGATTCTCGACGACGTGATCCCCTGCAAAGGCTATCAGGTCCCGGTCAGGATCTTCAACCCCGATCCCTCCAAGGCGCTGCCTGTCCTGATTTACTATCACGGCGGCGGACACGGCGCGGGGAGCGTTCCCGTCTATGATCCGATTTACAGGAATCTGGCGGTACGGACAAAGCATATCGTCATCGCCCCCGAATACCGGCTCGCTCCGGAAAATCCCTATCCCGCTGGAGAAATCGACGCCTACAACACGCTGGTAAACTTCAGACCCCTGCTGGACAGCCTCAAGATCAAATACATCGATCGCGTCAGCATTGCCGGAGACAGCGCCGGAGGAGCGCTTTGCGCCGTTCTCAACAGGCGTTTGCAATCGGAACCCGAAATCAAAGTACACCGCTCGGTTTTGATTTATCCCTGCGTCGACTATTCCATGGCCGGGGAATCCCTCAAGGAACTGGCGACGGGTTATCTCCTCACCACGGCTAAAGTAGCCTGGTATCATGGGGTCTACCTCGCCCACAACGAAAACCGCCGGGTAGTTTCCCCGCTCTACGGCGAATTCACAAAGAACATGCCCAAATCCCTCGTGATCACGGCCCAGTTCTGCGTGCTGCGCTCGGAGGGCAAGGCCTACGCCGACAAGATGAAAGAGGCCGGCGCCGAAGTCGAATACATCAACATGGACAACATGACCCACACGTTCCTCAATACCGAAAGCCTCAACAAAGAGGAATGTGATTTTGTCTACGGGAAGATCCACGAGTTCCTGAACAATTGAGTTCCACCCTTCCTCATTATCATGAATAAACCCGGAGAGCGCCATCGGCGCTCTTTCGGGTTTTTGTACGAAGATCTCAGGAACGGCGGGGAATTTGCGCCAAGATAATGGCCGCGAACATCAGAGCGCAACCGGTGGTTTCCCGAGTCGTCATATGCTGCCCCAAGACGATAGCTCCCGAAATCACCGCGAAGACGGATTCAAGGCTCAGAATCAGCGAGGCCACCGTGGGATTGACCTCCCGCTGCCCAACGATCTGAAAGGTATAGGCGACGCCGCTCGAAAGAATCGCTGCATAGAGGAGAGGCTTCCAACCGGCCAGGATCATCCGCGGGTCGGGATGCTCGGTCAGGATCATAAAAAAAGAGGCGCAGAGGGCGCATACAAAGAGCTGCACGCAGGACATCCGGAGTCCGTCGGCCTTCCGGATGTAGTGATCGATCACGAGGATGTGAAAGGTGTAAATAACGGCGCAGAGCAAAAGCCATCCGTCCCCGCGGCCCAAGGCAAAGCCCGAGGTGATACAAAGGAGATAGAGACCCGCCACCGCGAAAAGAACGCCGATCCAAAGGAAGGGGCCGGACTTTTTCTTTAAAAATATGCCGAAAACGGGCACCCCCACAATATAGAGGGCCGTAATAAAGCCGGCCTTTCCGGGCGTCGTGTATTGGATGCCGATCTGCTGGAATATGCTCCCGGCAAAGAGAATCACGCCGCACAGGGCGCCCCCCGTCAAAACCTGCCGGTCAAAGCGACCGGAGACTTCCCCGGCGCAGGCTTCCGGCCCATTTTTGAAGCGGTCGGCGATAAAAATGACCGGGATCAAAAAAACCGCCGCGATCAGCGATCTCAAACCCGTAAACGTATTGGGTTCCATGTAATCGACCGCGACCCGTTGCGCCACAAAGGCGGATCCCCAGATCAGGGCCGCCGCGAAAAGCAGGAAATGATTCCTGATTTGCAATTTTGTCATTTTTCAAACTCCCCGCTACTGTTTTTTGATTTCTATGATGACGAGTTCCGGCCGGTTGAAAATCCGGGGAACCTCTACCGAAAGTCTCCCGGAAAGGCCGCGGCTGATCACAAGATCCGTTTTGTCCCGCCGGCTGACGCCCCCGGTGAGCGAAGGGAAGAAGCCCTGCCCGGACGCGTAGAAGCCGTTTTCCAGAAGGCGCGGAATCCGCCACTGTCCCCCGTGGGCGTGCCCCGACAAAATCAGGTCATAAGGAAATTTCAGGTATTCGTCGATCAACTCGGGCCGGTGGGCCAGCAGAATTTTGTAATCGTCAAGGTCTGTCACTTCGCTGTAAGCCCGCTTCAGCTGAAATACCGTATTCTCAATGGGGTTTTCGGGATCGTCGACGCCGGAAATGCTGATCCTGTCCGTAAAGCCGTAGCGTTCCCGGGTATAGACCGACGTATGCCCGTCCAGGACCGTAATCGCCCGCGCCACGAGGCTTTCTTTGATGGCCTCGATCCGTTTGCTCTCAAATTCCGCGTTGCCGCTCACGTAATAAATCGGATAGCCGTCGGCCAAAAGACCCTGAATCAGGTCTTCCGTTTCTTTTTCCGTATCCCCGGTCCCGAAGATGTCCCCGACCAATGCCACAAAATCGGGCTCTTCGGTCTTGATCTTGGAGAGGAGTTCTTCCTGGTGGGCGCCGAAGGCCGCGCCGTGTAGGTCGGTAATCAGCGCGATCCGCACCGGCCAATGGAGGGTCTTTTCCGTCGTCAACGAGATTCTTGTCACCTCGAGGCGCTCGTCAAAGACATAGGGCGCGGCGAATATGGCGAAAACAAAGAGCAGAATCCCGCAAAAGACGAATTTCACAAACCAGGAAAAAAGTATGGAGGCGATGGAGCGGGGTTTTCCTTGATTGCGAATGGTCTTCTTATGGGTTTTTCGGATGTGTTGCACTTTCATGGCTTCTCCTTAGGAATCGCTCAGCAGCTTTTTGCGTTTTTTCCAATCGGGCATAAAGCGCGACACGAACTCCCAAAATCCTTCCTGATGGTCGGGATAGGGCATATGGGAAATTTCGTGAAGCACCACATATTCCACTGCTTTCAGCGGTTTTTCGATCAGCGTAAAATTATAAGTGATTTTCTTCGTTCGGACGTTGCAGGAACCCCAGAGGGACTTCATTTCGCGAATCTTGATCTCTTTGGGGTAATATCCGGTCAGGTCCCCGTATTTTTTGGTGAGCTCCGCGAGCAAATGAAAGAGCTTGTCTTTGAGCCAATCATAGAGCACTATGCGGCGGATGTCCGTATCGTTATACATGCTGACCGACAAAAAGAGGTCGCCCCCATCCGCGTCCCTTTCCTCGAGCTCAACTTTGTTTTCATTGGACATCATAACTTGAAGCGTATAAATTTTTCCCAAAATCCGGATCCGGTCGCCGGTCTCAAAATTTTTCCGGCTGTTTCGCAAGCCCCGCAGGGTCCTCACGAGATTTTTTTCGATCCAGCCTTTGCGGCTCACGATAAAGTCAGAAACGCTTTTTTCGGAAACGCCCACAGGAACCGAGACTCTTACCTCGCCATCCCGGGTGATCCGAATGATCATATTTTTGATGCGCTTTCTCGTGACAACAATATTGTATTCCATGGCGGCCCCCTTCGCTTACGGGGCGTCCGCGGAAAAATCGTCGTCCAGGGGCTCAAAGGCCCCGGGCGGTCGTAAATTCTCGCGGTAAGGCCTTTCCTCGGGCGGATCGGCTTCAAGATAACGCAATTCCCGCTCCAGATGGGTCATTTTCAACCAATGGGCGGCCAAAAGGGCGGAAAGTTCCCCCTCACGGAAACCGGGATCGTCGCCGTGACACAGTTGAAAGCGCACGAGAAATCGGTCGGCTTCCTCATCGCCGTAGATGAGACCGAGGGTCTCGAGCGCCATGGCGGGAAGATAAGGCTTCGTATGCGCATAACGGCGATAGTTTTCAAGAATCTCAAAGGCCGTTTGCCGCGCGATTTCCGCATTTGTCCGGGCAAGCCAGGACAATGCGCCGCCGAGCCTTTCGTGATCGGCCGGGTCACTTCCTTCAAGCCAGGTTTTCAGTCGTTCCGTCGTCACGTCATAGACGGAAAAAGGCAACGTAAGCGCCGTTTCTCTTACGGTCGGACAGCTTTTCGCCCCTTGACGGTACCGCTCGGGCCAGGCGACGGCGCCCAATTCGCAGGCGAGGGAAAGCGTCAGTTTTTTATCGGGAAAATGGCTGAGGGCAGTCGTCAATTCTTCGGCCGAAAAATCCCCCGCGGGAAAGCGCGTCAATCGGAAATCGAGTTCGGCCACGCGCCCGCGGATGTCGTCGTCGCAATCCAGCAGCGCGCTGATGTCTTCTTCATCTTCGGGAAAAATGATCTTTTTCCGTGCGTCTGTTTCGTTTTCGAAAGGGAGAACGAAGGCCTCCAGGGGAAGGATCGTAAGACAGTCGAAGCATCGCTTCTCAGCCAATGCGGCCAGGGCCATATGATGGCCTTCCAGGAGAAGGCTCGTATAATTTCCGAGATACCAGGCGATCCCCTTGGGCGCTTTTCCCTGCCGTATTCGTTCCGCTTCGCTTTCCGCCAGTTCTTCCGAAAAACGTCTGAGGTCGTGACTGGGGTACAAAAAGGCCGGTCTCGCGGGAAGCGCGTTGCCCCTTTCCCCAAAAAGCTTCTGAAAAGCCGGATGTTCCGTGAGTTCGGCGGATACGTCCCAAAAGACGCCGCCTGCCCCGTCGGTGGGAAAATAGCGTATGTCGGCAACAGCGTAAATTCCTTCTTTGAGTAAGCCCAAAAGCGGCGAAAGGGCGTTAATTTTCTCTTTCATGGTCTCCGCGCCGTCGTTTAAGCGCGTGAGGGCCTCCGCGAATTCCGGTCTTTCCTCAGGGGAGACGCCCGGTCCGATCCGGCAGGGGCCGGTCCCCTCGCGGGATATCCTGTACTGGACCAGAGGATTGTTCGAAAGCGTCAGCGCGAAGGAAAAAGAGCCGTCGTCGTTTCGGCTTTTTTTGAGACAAAGTTCCGGCGTTTCGTTGCGGATAAAGATCAGGGCGGCGGGAGTTCCGAAGGGGGAAGACCCGTCGTCCCAGGTACGGACGATCCGCAAGGGGCCCTTTGTTTTCTCTTTTTTGAAGAATTTCGCGAAATTCATCGATAACTCCCGAAAGCGTACTTTCTCCAATTATATCATAGAATCGGCGCAAAAAGAATAGCGGAATTGAAATTTTTCAGAAAGAGATGAAATTTTGCCAAAAATATGATATCATAAAGGGAGAAAAAGAATTCACGGAGGAACACATGCAACAACGCTTCAAAAGGAATTTTTCCATTATCGCCCATATCGACCACGGCAAATCCACTATCGCGGACCGTCTGATCGAAGCGACGGGAACGGTTGCCCAAAGGGACATGAAAGAACAGCTGCTGGATTCCATGGACCTCGAACGGGAAAAGGGCATTACGATCAAGGCCCAGGCCGTGACGCTTTTTTATCACGCCAAGGACGGAAACACCTATGAGCTGAACCTCATCGACACGCCGGGTCATGTGGACTTTATCTATGAGGTATCCCGCTCGCTTTCCGCCTGCGAAGGGGCCCTTCTGGTCGTGGACGCCGCCCAGGGCGTGGAGGCCCAGACCCTGGCCAACGTCTATCTCGCCATCGGACAAAATCTCGAAATTGTGCCGGTCATCAACAAAATTGACCTGCCGTCGGCCGATATTGAAAAAACCAGAAAAGAAATCGAGGATATCGTCGGTCTTCCCGCTGACGACGCGATTCTGGCCTCGGGAAAGACAGGCGAAGGGATAGGCGATCTGCTGGAAGCGGTGGTTGCCCGGATTCCCGCCCCTTCTTACGACGAGGAATCTCCGCTGAGGGCCCTGATTTTCGATTCGCTCTTTGACGATTACCGCGGCGTCATCACCTATGTGAAGCTTCTCGACGGGAAAATCAAAAAAGGAGACCGGATCCGGATCTGGTCCACGGAAAAAGATTTTGACGTCCTTGAAACGGGGATATTTACCCCGGCCATGAAGGCCGTGGACGAACTCACGGCAGGTTCCGTAGGCTATGTGATCTCGGGCGTCAAATCCATCCACGATACCCGCGTGGGCGATACGATGACCTCGGCGGAACGCCCCTGTCTCTTTCCGCTGGAGGGCTTCAAGCCCGCGCTTTCCATGGTATTCGCCGGGATTTATCCCCTGGATACCAACGACTACGGCGATCTCCGGGACGCTCTGGAAAAATTGCAGCTCAACGACGCGTCGCTCACCTTCCAGCCCGAGACCTCGCTGGCTCTGGGCTTCGGGTTCCGCTGCGGATTTTTGGGCCTGCTGCATATGGAAATCATCGTGGAGCGCCTGCGGCGCGAATACAACCTGGATCTGATCTCGACGACCCCGTCGGTGGAATATAAAATTCTCATGGCAAACGGACAGATCCTGACCATAGACAATCCCTGCGAGTTTCCTGAGGGCGGAAAGGGCCAATTTACCGTTGAGGAACCCTATATCTCGGGAAAAATCATCACGCCCAAGGATTATATGGGGGGCGTCATGGAACTCTGTCAGGAAAAACGCGGCGTCTACGTAGGGATGGAATTTATCGACGAAAAACGCTCGCTTGTCACCTATGAGCTGCCCCTCGCCGAGATCGTCATTGATTTTTATGACAAACTCAAATCCCGCACCCGGGGCTATGCCTCCTTCGAATATGAATTTACAGGCTACAAAGAGGCGGACTTGGTCAAGGTCGATATCCTCGTCCAATGGAAGGTCGTGGACGCCTTTTCCTTTATCGCCCACGCCGACAACGCCTACGCCAAAGGCCGGACCATCTGCGAAAGGCTCAAGGAAGTAATCCCGAGACAGCAGTTCGAAATCCCGATCCAGGCGGCGCTGGGCTCCAAGATCATCGCCCGGGAGAATATCAAGCCCTACCGCAAAAACGTCATCGCCAAATGCTACGGCGGAGACATCACGCGGAAGAAAAAATTGCTGGAAAAACAGAAAGAGGGGAAAAAGCGGATGAAAACAATCGGAAATGTGGAAATCCCCCAGGAAGCCTTCGTTTCTGTGTTGAAGCTCAACGATTGAATACAAAAAAGCCCGGTTTAACGCCGGGCCTTTTTATGCCTATTCCCCCTTACTCCCACTCAATGGTCGCGGGCGGCTTCGAGGAAATGTCATAAGTCAGGCGGTTGATCCCCTTGACCTCGTTCAGGATCCGGTTGGAAACTTTCTCGAGAAAATCAAGCGGCAAATGGGACCAGGTCGCGGTCATAAAGTCAATCGTATTGGCGGATCTGAGCACCGCCGTATACTCATAAGTGCGGCAGTCCCCCATTACCCCCACCGAGCGGATCGGCAACAGCACCACAAAGGCCTGGCTGACTTTGTTGTAGAGATCTGCGGCCCGCAATTCCTCGATAAAGATGTCGTCGGCTTCCCGCAGGATATCGGCCTTTTCCTTTGTGACTTCGCCCAAAATTCGGATCCCCAAGCCCGGCCCCGGAAAGGGATGCCTGTCCACCATATCCGAAGGAATGCCGAGTTCCCGGCCCACCTTGCGGACCTCGTCCTTGAAGAGCTCCCGCAGAGGTTCGATCAATTGCAGCTTCATATCTTTGGGAAGGCCGCCCACGTTGTGATGAGACTTGATGGTCTGGGAAGGCCCCTTGACCGAGGTGGACTCGATGACGTCGGGGTAAATGGTCCCCTGGGCGAGAAATTCCACGTCCTTGACCTTGGCGGCTTCTTCATTGAAGACCTCGATAAATTCTTTTCCGATGATTTTTCTTTTCTGCTCGGGATCGGACACGCCCGCCAGCTTTGCGAGGAAGCGCTCCCCGGCGTCGACGCAGCGGATATCCATATGAAAATGCTCGGCGTAGACCGCCATGACCTTTTTCGCCTCGTCTTTCCGGAGGAGTCCCGTATCCACGAAGATGCAGGTCAGTCTGTCGCCCACGGCCCGGTGGATCAAGGTTGCCGCGACCGAGGAATCCACGCCTCCCGAAAGGCCCAGCAGCACTTTTTTGTCTCCGGCCTTTGTCCGGATGGCGGCGACCGTGTCTTCAATATAATGCTCCATGGACCAGTTTTTCTCGCATTTGCAGATATTGAAGACAAAATTCTCGATGATTTTCGCCCCGTATTGCGAATGGGTCACTTCGGAATGAAATTGCGTGCAATAGGTATTGATCGCGGGATAATAGGTCGCCGCGATACAGGAGTCCGTATGGGCAATTTGAACCGAATCCGGCGCCATTTCCGTCACATGGTCGTTGTGGCTCATCCAGACGATGGAGCGGTCCGGTACGCCCGCGAAGAGCGGCGAGGCCTTGTCGTCGATATACAGTTCCGCCTTGCCGAACTCCTGCTTGGCCGCCTTGGCGACCTTGCCTCCGAAAAGATCGGTCGTCAGCTGCATGCCGTAGCAGGTCCCCAGAATGGGGACGCCCTGAAAAAAGAGTTCCCTGGCGACTCTCGGAGAGCCTTCCTCGTAGACGGAGCTGGGTCCTCCCGTAAAGATGATTCCTTTAGGCTTTCGGGCGACAATTTTTTCAATGGGTTCCGAAAAGGGGACAATTTCTGCGTATACGCCCATTTCCCGCACCCGCCGCGCGATAAGCTGATTGTACTGGGACCCGAAATCCAGTACGATAATGCCGTTTTCTTTCATAACGCCTCCCGTATGTGCTGAATAGAGAAAATATTCGTTTAAGCTTGGTAATAATAGGAATTGTAACATGAATCGGGGGCACTGTCAAAAAAATATTTGATTTTTGTCCCCATCGGTGATATAATAGGCCATTAAGAATTTGCACCTCAAAAATTCTTAAAATTTTATCAGAGGGGTTGATAGAAATGAACCTAGTTGTATTAACCGGTCGTTTGACCAGGGATCCGGAACTGAAGTACGGACAAAGTGGTAAGGCCTACGCCAAGTTTTCATTGGCGGTGAATCGACAGTTTTCCAAGGACGAAACAGATTTCTTCAACTGTACGGCCTTCGGTAAAACGGCGGAACTGGTGGGGGAGTATTTGCGGAAGGGCCGGAAAGTCGGCGTACAAGGCAATATTCAACAGTATAAGTATGAGGTCAACGGTGAAAAACGGACTTCCTACGACGTCATTGTTAATTCCCTTGAGTTCCTCGAATCCAAAGGCGGAACGTCAGAAAATTACCCCGCGAATGATTTTCCGGGGGATCACGCGGCCGACAGCAAGGCGGAAGCGCCGTTGCCGGACAAAGACGACGAATTTCCTTTCTGATGACAAGGAGAAAAGATTTGCCAAACTCAAATGGGTTTGGCATTTTTAATGACAGGGGAGTTTTTCTATGGAACACCAAGTGATCATGCACTACGATATGGACGCCTTCTTCGCGGCCGTGGAGATCAGAGACAATCCCGCCCTCGCGGGAAAGCCCATGATCGTCGGCGAGAGCATCGTGACCACGGCCAGTTATGAGGCGAGAAAATACGGGATTCATTCGGCCATGAGCGTCTATGAGGCGAAAAAGCTCTGCCCCAGGCTCATCATTGTCCCCGCCAGCAAGGGAAAATACGGACAGGTGGCGGCGGGCATCCAGGAGCTGATTCTCAAGATGACCGACCGGGTCGAGTTTGCCTCCATTGACGAGGGTTATGTGGACATTACGGGAATCGTGGATCTTTTCCCGTCCTGGGATTATTTTGCCGGAAAATTCAGACAACGGATCTTCGACCATACGCAGCTTTCCTGCTCCGTGGGGATCGGCTTCAACCGCCTTTCGGCCAAAATGGCCAGTGAGATCAACAAACCCGGCGGGCATTTCATTTTCCCCAATCCCGAGCAATTCGTCGATTACATCAAGGACAAGAAAGTCGGGATCATTCCGGGCGTCGGCAAAAAGTTTGAGGCGGAGCTGGAGGCGCTTAATTTTCGGAAGATCGAGGACCTCTACCGCCTGCCGGTCCAGGAAATGAGCCGGCTCTTCGGAAACGCCAGAGGCGCCTGGCTCTGGAACGTGATCCGGGGCATAGATTTCAGCCGTATCGACGACAGGCCCCTTTCCCAATCCATCGGCAACGAGAATACCTTTTACACGCCGCTTACGACAGAGCCGGAGTATGACCGCGAGTGGGAGGAGATTTTCCGGCACGCCTACGGCAGGCTGCGTGCCCATGAATACATCTGCAAAAATGTTACGATCAAGGTCAAATTTTCGGACTTTGAGACGATCACCCGCTCAAAGACCTTCGGGATCCCCACGGACGACGCGGTCAAGCTCAGGCGGGCCATGCTGGATCTTTTCGAAAATGAAGAAATCTCGCGCCCCATCCGTCTTCTGGGCGTCTATTTCGGCGGGCTCATCGAAAAGGAGAACCGGCAGCTCAATCTGGAATTTTTACCGGATAAATAAAGAAAACGGAATTTACATGAAATCGGGCGGCCAATGGCCGCCCCTGTATTTCAGAAATCTTTTCAGATCAAAGTATCAATGTTTTTGTAATTTTTCCCCATTTTGAACGCGTCGGCCACGGGTTTGAAGGTTACGACGCCCTTATAGGTATTTACGCCCGCTTTAATCGCGGGATTTTCTTTGGCCGCCTTTTCAAGACCCTTGTTCGCGATTTCGAGCCCGTATTTGACCGTGGCGTTGTTGAGGGCAAAGGTCGAGGTATTGGCGTAAAGGCCGGGCATATTGGCCACGCAGTAGTGCACGACATCGTCGACAATAAAGATCGGTTCCGTGTGGGTCGTCGGATGGGAAGTCTCGAAGCAACCGCCCTGGTCAATGGCCACATCCACGAGGACAGCGCCTTTTTTCATGAGCTTCAAGTGCTTTTTCGTGACGAGCTTCGGGGCCTTGGCGCCGGGAATCAGGACAGCGCCTATGATCATATCGGCCTCTTTCAGGTATTTTTCGAGGGAAACGGGATCATTGTAAACGCATTTAACGTTGGGCGGGAGAATCTCGCTCAGGTATTCGAGCCGTTCGAGACTGACGTCAAGGACCGTCACGTCCGCGCCGAGACCGGCTGAGATTTTGGCAGCGTTTGTGCCCACAGTGCCGCCGCCCAGGATCAGGATATTGGCTGGGGCCACGCCCGTTACGCCCATGGGGAGCAGGCCTCTGCCGCCCCAGGCCTTGCCCAAATAATAAGAGCCCATGATGGGGGCCATGCGTCCGGCCACTTCGCTCATGGGTTTCAAGAGCGGAAGGGATCTCCCTTCGAGGACCGTTTCGTAGGCGACGCTGATGATTTTTTTGGAGAGGCAGGCTTTGAGCAGTGGCTCGTCGGCCGCGAAGTGGAAATAGGTATAGACAACCTGATTTTCCCGCATCAGCGCGTATTCCTTTTCAAGAGGCTCTTTGACTTTAATCAATAATTCGGCGGTTTCCCAGACTTTTTTGGCCGTGGGGAGTATTTTGGCGCCGGCTTTTTCATAGTCGGCGTCGGCCAGGCCCGAGCCAAGTCCCGCCCCCTTTTCGATGAAAACCTCGTGCCCTGCTGCGACATAGGCATGCACGGCGCCGGGGACAAGGCCCACCCGGTTTTCATTGTTCTTGATCTCTTTCGGACATCCGATTTTCATAAATCCTCCTTCAGTTTTGTTATGGTAGATATCAATGCGATATTCTTCTTTTCGCAGGGCGTTGCTGTCTCTTTTATTATACACCATGCCGGGGTTTTGTTCAAATTTTTTTCATCTTTTTCCGGAAAATATTCTTTATTGAGGAATCGGTCCCTCCTCAGCTGGAATTTGTTGATTTATTATGGACAAAAAGTCACAGATGTGCTAAAATATTCTTATCAATTCTTAACTCCCGTCCCTTTGAGGGACTTTCTGCGCCAAAGGACTGCCGATAACCATTTCAGGCGGCTTTTTTTGAAAAGAGAAATGATCTATTTCGGGAAAGGAGCTATTATTGGCTATGAAAATTAATATTCCCATGCTCAGTCAACTCCGGACGCTCATCGATAAAGGATTGGATAAGTATTCTTTCTTTATGGAGATATTTTGCGCGATATTTATACTGAATTATCTCATTCTTGGCCTGGGTGATAAAAAACGGCCCCCTGTCAAAGTTACATTCCGTCAGCGAAGTTGGGACGAGGACTTGGGGGAATTGCGTCATGTCGTCTCCTTCAATGTAATTAGGGATGTTTTGGGCATTTTGTGGCAGCTTATGTTTATCATTCTATTCTCCTTCTCGATAGTTTCATTGGTGTTTGTTCTGTTTATTTTTTTCACAAACTTTCGCATGATGTTCATGAGGGTCAAAATCTACGACAACGGCATTGTGTGGAAGTCCCTTTACCGAAAAAAAACCGTATTCTTCAAAGATGTGGACTACATGTGCACCGCTCCGTCAGCAGGACTTTTGCGGTACGCGACTCGGGGTTACAAGTTTTGTAAAGGCACGGACGTCGTTCTGTTTCTGAAAAATATGGATTACAGGCATTTGAGCCAATTAGAGGAGTATTTCCGCGACAATCAACTCTGGGTTGATAAATTTGAGGAGCAATAAACATGATGACTAAAACCAAAGCTAAAATTTACGGCGTGCTGAGCTTGCTGCCGCTGATTTACACGGCCGGCTTCACGGTCTGGTTCTTCAAAAATATGTTTTTCGGATTCCGAAGAATAGCGGAAGGATCCGTTCCGCAGATCATATTCCCGCGATTTCCGCAAATTTTCTTTGTCCATTCCAGCTCTTTTTTGTTCGGTATCATAATTTTGATTATTTTTATCGTGAATATCTTCAAAAATCCCAATATTCAGAAAAATGAACGCGTGCTATGGCTGCTTGTCCTGCTCGTCGGACACATGATCGCGCTGCCGATTTACTGACATGTCAATATCTGGTCGCCGTTGAAGAAGGCGGAAGAGTAAAGGAAAAAAAGCATCACCGCTAACAAAAATGAGCAGAATAATGTTTATTATTCTGCTCATTTTTTGCTTTTGCGGTTGCTCTCCCCTGTTTTTCAAGATTCATTAAGAGATTCTTGGGAATCACTCCTCCAACACATGGGCCGAATTGACGTCGAAGGAAAAATCAATCGTCGAGTCCAGCGGATAGCTTTTCTTGCCGCGGGGGTTCGAGACGGAAATCTCGACTTTGAAATCCCCGATCATTGCCTCATATTCATGGAAAGCCCCCATAAACATGGACTTGATGACCTTTCCCTCAAAGCCCTTCTGGGAAATGAGTATGCTCTCGGGTCGTACCATGACGCTGACGTCGTCGCCCACATTCTGCTTGATGGCCTGGGGAATGGCGAATTTTACGCCGAAAATCTCTATCGTGCACATATCCCCCGCTTTGGAGGCCACTTTCCCGGGGAAAATATTGGCCCGGCCGATAAAGTTCGCGACGAATTCCGAATGCGGCTTCTGGTATACCTCGGGCGGCGGCCCCGCCTGCTGCACAACCCCGTCCTTCATGATGATTACAAGGTCCGCAAGGCCCATGGCCTCGGCCTGATCATGGGTTACGTAAATGGACGTGATCCCCACGGCCAGCTGGATCTTCTTGATCTCGTCCCGCATGTGGATCCTTAGTTTCGCGTCGAGGTTCGAGAGCGGCTCGTCAAAGAGCAGCACCCCCGGCTCCATGACAAGGGCCCGGGCCAGAGAAACGCGCTGCTGCTGCCCCCCGGACATCTGGGAGGGCACCCGTTCGGCGAAGTCCTCCATGTTCATCATTTTGAGCACCTTGTGCACCCTGGCGTCGATTTCGCTCTTCGGCAAATGTTGCAGCTTCAATCCGTAAGCGATGTTGTTATAGACGTTCATATGGGGAAAGAGCGCGTAATTCTGGAAAACCATGGCCGTATCCCGCTTGTCGGGGGTCACCTTTTCCACATTCTCGTCGCCGATAAAGATCTGTCCGGTCGTCGGCACCTCAAAGCCCGCGAGCATTCTTAAGATCGTCGTCTTACCGCAGCCCGAGGGGCCCAAAAGGCACACGAACTGCCCGGCGGGAATATCGAGATTCAGGTCCGCTACGGCGTGGACGAGGGTATTCATCCCGGTAATAAACGTTTTGCTGATATTGTCAAATTTCACTCTTTTGGCTGGCATATTGTCATCCCCCTATTCTCTGATTTCTTCTACGCCCATCCGTTTGAGGACGGAGCTCATAATACCGATAACCACAAAGACGATCAAAATGAGGATCGTGCAATAGGCCGCGGCCACACCGATTTTCCCGACGTCGATCTGACTCATGACCGCGGGGGTCAAAAGATTGTACCGCGCGGAAATCAGGAAAATCACGGTGCTGACGAGGGTCATGCTGCGCACGAAGGCGTAGACAAGCCCGCTGTAGAAGGCCGGCAGAATCATCGGCAGCGTAACCGACGTAAAGACCTTCTTGCTGTTTGCCCCCAGGACCGTGGCCGCTTCCTCAATGGAGGGATCGATCTGCTGCAGGGCAGCCATGCCCGATCGGATGCCCACGGGCATATTTCTCATCACAAAGGCAATGATAAGGATCGCCGCCGTTCCCGTGAGGACGAGGGGCTTGCGGTTGAAGGTGATGATATAGCCCAGACCCACGATGGTTCCGGGAATGGCCATGGACATCATCGTCGTAAACTCGATGAAGCCCTTTCCGAAAAACTGTTTCCGGATAATCAGAAAGGCGATAATCATGGCGAGTATTCCCGTAATGGGCGTCGAGAGCAGCGAAAGGAAGGTCGTATCCATAATGGGCTTCATGCCGAGATCCAGCACATATTTGTAGTGGTCGAGGGAAAAACTGTAGTTGACGCCCCAGAGCTTCACGAGAGAGCCGATGGGGATCATAATGTACATCAAAAATACGCACAATGTAATCGCAACCATGGTCCCGAAGATTGGATATACGATATGCTTTTCGGCGATCTTTTCCCGCTCCCGGGAAACCTTTCCGGTCACGGTCACATAGGATTTCTTCCCGATATAGTACTTCTGAGTGACAAAAATCGAGACGGAAATCAGCATGAGTACAATGGCCAGCGCCGTGGCCGAGCCCATATCAAAATTTCCGGTCCCCTGAATGTAGATCTGGACAGCCGCCGTGGTAAATTCTCCGCCGATAACCATGGGATTGGAAAAATCCGCGATGGCCTGAATGAAGATCACCAAAAATGCGTTGGCGATCCCCGGAACCATCAAGGGGAGCGTCACCGTCCGGAACACGTCCCAGCGGGAAGCCCCCAAATCCCGGGACGCTTCTTCCACCGAAGGGTCGATTCTTCCCAGAAGCCCCACGAGCATCAGATAGGCTTCGGGAAAAAACGTCAGCACCTGGACGAGAACGAGCCCGTGAAAACCGTAAATATTGGCGTTGCGGATCCCCAGAAGCCGCCTCGTGATGTAGCCGCTACGCCCCAGGAGCAGGATCGCCGAGAGGGCGATCACGAAGGGCGGCGATACGATGGGCAGGATCGCGATAAAACTGAAGAATTTTTTGAAGGGTAATAGCACGTAATTCATGCCGTAGGCAAAGAAAAAACCGATGGTCGTCGAGATAATTGACGTTACGAGGCCCAATTTCAGCGTATTGAAGATGATCGTGAAATTTTCGGGCATGTTCTTGATATTGATATAGTGCACGAGGGAAAAAGTCTTCACGTCCTGCGTGGCCCCGGCCGCATCCTTTACGTATTCGTGGGCCGTAAAACTCTCTTTCAGTACGTTCCCCATGGGCATGATGATAAACAGGATCAGGATCGCCACCACAAAGACAAAGGTCGAAAAGAGGATCGGATCATAGAAAATCTTCTTCATCCGCTTGATTTCCGTGTCCAGCTTCAAGGCAAAATTCGACATATCAACTCCTTTCTGATTATAAAGTCACCTTTCGCCGGTATTTCACAGCGAAAGGCGCTGACTTTACATCTGTATATGATCCTTCTCTTATTCTTTGGGAAGCGGAGCCTTTGTGGCCGCGCT
>JAISTB010000020.1 GCA_031272775.1 Fusobacteriaceae bacterium
CTACTAATGTTCCTAACAAAATCGCTAGTTTCTTCATAATTTTATCTCCCCTTTTGAGAATATTTGGATTACAGCGCCTTCCGGAGCCATATCCAGGTGTAACAATTATACACCATAATTGTTGGAGACTGAAAAGGGGCTGAAATGGCTGAGTCTAAAAAGGCACTGTGGCCTATAGGTGGGCTGTGGTAAAAAAAGCGCGGCAATAAAGAAAAAATCCTTTCGGCTGGAAAGGATTTTTACTATTTTATTGGGGGGTGGGGAGATTTTGTTATTCTTGCGGAATAACCTATGAAAAAACAAACATTAGTATTCAGATTTATGTTGTAATGCCGCTTGTTTACTGTTTTTGGAAAGATTGAGGTTTTATTTTGGCGACCGGGGTTGCCGGTCGCCATATTATCTCTTGGGGAGAGAAAATTATTTCCTTTTTGGTGTTTTTTCTTTCTTTCATTATTTAGACTAAAGGCATAGCCAAAAAGTTTAAAAAAATTTTATCCCTCAATCCCGCTCAAGCTCAATGACGGATTTCAACCGCTGCAAGCCGTTTTTCAAAGCCTTGATCTTGAATTTGCTCATCTTGATGTCAAGGAGTTCCTCGTCCGAGGCTTCCTGGATGTCGGAAAGAGTCTCGTATTCCGTGGTCAGCTTCTCGATATCCTTGCCCGAGAGCTTCGTGATTTTCCCCAAAACCCGGAATCCCTTGGCCTTGATTTCCCGGTCGAGGAGCGTATAACTTTTGCCGTAGCCCAGTGCGTTGGCAAAATTTTCCTCTTTCAGCAGTTCCGCGTCCGAAAGGGCTTTCAGAACGGCGTAGACCTCTTCGTAGGTGCGTTTTTCGATCATATAGTCGTTCAAGAATTCCCGTTCCTCGTCGGCGACGCCAAGGAGCAGTTCCCGGTACTGGAGGTCCGTCAGTCTGCCGTCCGCGCCCAATTCGAGAATATAGGTCCTGAGTTCGGTCTCTATGCGCCGGAGCATTTCGAAACGCTGCAGGGTCAACGCCACGTCGTGGAGCGTCACGAGGTCGTCCAGTTCCAAGATCGTCAGGTTGGACAGGTGTTTGTCGAGGACGGACTTGTAGCGTTCGAGGGTCTTTACGGCCTGATTGGCGTCTTCGGTGATCCGCGACATGTCTTTGAGCTTGTATTTCAGATCGCCCTTGTAGAGGCTCACGACTTTTTTTCTGGCGGAAATGGCAATAACGAGCCTGCCGGTCTGCTTTCCCGCCCGCTGGGCCGTCCTGTGTCTTGTCCCGCTTTCTTCGGACAGGTATTTGCGGTTGATCTGCAAATGGACGTTAGCGTATACGATTTTCTTGCAGGACTCGTCCACAATGATGGCGCCGTCCATTTTGGCGAGCTCATAGAGGCGCTCCGGCGTATAGTCGCAGTCGATGGAAAATCCGCCGTCCACCATTTTTTCCGCGTCTTCATCGTAGCCCACCACAATGAGGGCCCCCAGCTGCCCGTCCAGAATGTTGTCGATCCCTTCACGGAGCGGCGTCCCCGGCGCCACTTGCAGCAGCATGTCCACCAATTCTTTCTTCTCAGTCATCTTTCTTGATCCCCTCCAACAATGCTTCAATGTTTTTCAAGTAGATCAGCCGCAGCTTATAGGTATTTTTTTCGATTTCCTTCCTGTTGGCCTCGGGGACATATACCCCCGTAAAGCCCAATTTTTCCAGTTCCCGCAGACGTTTATCCAAAAAGAACGCCTTCCGGACTTCGCCGCGCAGGCCCAGTTCCCCCACGGCCGCGATTTTTTGGCTGATGGCGACCCCCCGACAGCGGGACAAAAGCGAGATTACGACGCCCAGATCGGCGGCGGGGTCCCGGATTTCAATGCCGCCCGGGATATTGAGAAAGAGGTCGCTCATGACAAGGCCCAATTCCAGCATCTTGTCGGCTACGGCAACGAGGATTTGGATCCGGTTGCGGTCAAAACCGTTGACGATCCTTCGCGGAAAGCCCGTTACGGCGTCCGTCACAAGGGACTGGACCTCCAAAAGAAACGTGCGGCTCCCTTCAAGGACCGGAACGACCATGCTTCCGATATTTTTTTCCTCGCGCTCGCTCAGGAAATACTCGGCGGCGTTTTTGACTTCCCGCATGCCCTTTTCTTCCATGCTGAATACGGCAATTTCGTTCGTGGAGCCGAAGCGGTTTTTTGTGCTCCGGAGGATCCGGTAAAAGAGTCCCTCTTCCCCTTCAAAATTGAACACGGCGTCAACCATGTGCTCAAGCATCTTGGGACCCGCAACTTTGCCGTCTTTGGTGATATGCCCGACGATAAAAAACGAGACGCCCTGCTTTTTCGCGAGGTCGATGATCCGGAGGGCGCATTCCCTGATCTGGGTCGGCGAACCTGGACTTGCTTCAAGCTCGGGGTCATATACAGTCTGGATGGAATCGACCACAACGACGACGGGCTTGTGGCGGCTGATATAGTCGGAGATAAGCCCCATATCGGTTTCGTTCATCAGTTTGAGGTTTTTTCCCGTAACGCCGAGACGCGCGCCGCGATTTTTGATTTGGGCCGGGGATTCCTCGCCCGAGATGTACAGCACAGGCCCGATTTTTCCATATTCCTGGGCAGCCTGGAGCAAAAGCGTGGATTTTCCGATACCGGGGTTTCCCGTCAGCAGGATGACCTCCCCTTTGAGGAGCCCGCCGCCCAAAAGCCGGTCAAATTCCCCGATGGATGTTCGATAGCGGTCGTTTGTGTCTTCTGAAACATCGGCGTAGTCAAAAACCGCTGTCTCCACGGCAGCCGCGTTTCGTTTGGCCGCGCCCCCGTCGCTCTTCCGGACGGCGGCCGTTTCTTCCTCAAATGTCCCCCACTCGTTGCATTGGGGGCATTTGCCGAGCCATTTGGCGGACGCGTATCCGCAATTGGCGCAGACATAGACGGTAGTTTTCTTTCCCACGGTAATTTATTCCTTTTGCTGCCGGTTTATTTTCCGCTAAGATCGCGGGCTCTGGCCCGCACAAGATCGGCGATCCTGTCGTCCACGAAATAAGAAAGCTCCGCTCCCGCGGCGGCCGCTTCCCGGACCCCCGTTGAGCTCAAATAGAGATATTCCCGGGTCGCCGGAACAAAGATTGTATTGACGGCGCCCTCCGAGAGCTGGTGATTCGTCAGCGAATAGACGAGCTCGTACTCAAAGTCGGCCACGGCCCGAAGGCCTCGGATAATGAGGGAGACATCTCTTTTTTTCATATAGTCCACCAAAAGCCCGTCCCAGGCGTCTATTTCCACATTGGGAAAATCCGCCGTCACGAGGCGCAGCATGGACTTTCGCTCCTCAAGGGAAAACCAAGTTTTTTTGTTGGTATTTCCGGTGATAAGAATAATGAGTCTGTCGATAAAGGTCAGGGCGGTTCGGATCACTTCCTGATGGCCCTTGGATATGGGGTCAAAGCTGCCGCTGTAGATCGCTGTGGACACGGGGGTTCACCTCAGAGAGAAAGATGGTCAAGCTGAAAACGCAGAAAATCAGATGTCGTATAGGGCCTTCCGTTGATGATCCAGGCGTCGGTGGAAAGCGCCCGATCGGGTTTGAGCGTAAAATGCGGAGAAAAAAGGGATTTATTTTTCCCGCCGTGCCCCGCCGCCGAAGAGAGATTTTTTTCATGGGTAATGATGTCAAGCGTTTTTTCTTTTTCATGAAGCGCATGAAAAAAATCAAAGCAGAGCTCGCCTTTTAAGAGGTCCAGGTACGCGGGATGCCACGGCCCCGCGACAAGGGAGGCGCGAAGATGTTCGTCGGGGCAAAGCCCTGTTCTTATTACAGTTATATCATGGATTTGAAAAAAAGAATAGATTTTTTTTGAAATTTCCAAACTTTTTTGAAGGGAGAGGGGCGTGTATTCCCCGTTTTGCCAGAGCTCGTCCAGTTTCGTATTTTTAATGACCAAAGTGGGATAGATTCTTGCTTCATGGGGGTGAAAGGACGCGAGGATCCGGCAGGTATCGAAGTCGCTCGCCGCGGTTGCGCGAGGAAGGCCGGGCATGACTTGTACGCCCAGGCGGAAGCCCGCTTTTACGATGAGAGAAGCGGCGGCGGCGACGCAGTCTTTGTCGTAGCGGCGGCCACAGGCGTGTAACACCGCGGGGTCAAGGCTCTGGACGCCCAATTCAACGGTCTTTACGCCATAAGCCTGCAAGAGATCAAGATTTTCGGGCGTAATCGCGTCGGGTCTTGTGGAAAGGCGGATGCCGCTGATTTGCCCGCCCTCGAGGTAGGGAGCGAGGGTCTTGAGGAAACGTTCCTGGGTCGAAAGAGATAGCCCCGTGAAGGTGCCGCCGAAAAAGGCGGCCTCTACGGTTCCCTCGCCGCGAAAGGCCTTGAGCCAGGCGTCTACGGCGGCTTTGATCGATTCCGGAGACGCGTCGGTTTCCACGCCGTTGATTTTTCGCTGATCGCAGAAGACGCAGGTATGCGGGCAACCGCTGTGATTGATGAAAATCGGGATGTTGTAATGCCTCACAGGATGACCTCAAGCTTCTTGCACAGGAGTTTGGCGGCCAGCTGCGTCGCGATTTTCTTGTTGGCGCCCTCGGCCGAGGCATTGTATTCGGCTTTTTCCAGAAGGGCGATCAGTTGCGCCTTGCTGCAATGTTTGGTCTCAACGCCGGGCAGGATCCCCACGATGATCCGGAAATTCTTCCGGTGGGAAGGCCCTTCGTCAGAAAGGACCTCGTAGGTGGGGATTTCTTTGAATTTATGCTGACAATATTCCTGCAAAATACTCTTGTAATCGGTGATGTCTTCGTTATTGCTGATGTTGTCGATGACTTTTTTGATGTGGGGCATGACATACTGCTTGGCTGTATTGTAGTCGCCGTCTACGAAAATTGCGCCCAACACGGATTCAAAGCCGTCGCAGAGTAAGGAATTCCGGTCTCTGCCGCCGGTTTTTTCCTCGCCGCGCCCGAGGATCAAATATTCGCCTATTTTTATCGATCTTGCGAGTTTGGCCAAAGAGGGCTCGCTGACGATCATGGACTTCAGCTTGGAAAGCTCTCCCTCCTTCGCGTTTTTGTAGCGCTGATAGAGATATTCGGCCACAATGAGATCGAGGACCGCGTCTCCGAGGAGCTCCAGCTTCTCATTGTTGATATTTTTGTACCTGGCGTTTTCATTGCCGTAGGATTTGTGGATCAGCGCCAGTTTCAGCGTTCCTTTGTCCTTGAACGTATAGTTCAGATGCTTTTCCAGATCCAGGTAGTTTTTATTCATGGACAGGACCTCGCGTATAATTTGATAAAAGGGCCGTTGCAGGTCTTGCAGCAGCCCTTTTTTGACTCCTCAGTCTTTGTATTTCCTCATGACGATAACGGCGTTGTGTCCGCCGAAGCCGAAGGAATTGGACATGGCGACGGAAATCTCCTTTTTGACCGCCTGATTTGGCACATAATTCAGATCGCATTCGGGATCGGGATTATCGTAGTTCACCGTGGGCGGAACAATGCCTTCCGCCAGGGCTTTTGCGACGATAACGCCCTCGATACCGCCCGCGGCGCCGAGCCCGTGACCCGTCGCCCCTTTCGTCGACGAAATCAGGAGCTTTTGCGCGTGCTCCCCGAAGACTTCCTTGATGGCCTGGGTCTCATTTTTGTCGTTGATGGCGGTGGAGGTCCCGTGGGCGTTGATGTAGTCCACGTCCGAGGGGGCGATCCCCGCGCTTTCGATGGCCATTTTCATGGCCCGTACCGGGCCGTCGATGGAGGGTTGCGTAATGTGGAAGGCGTCGGAGGTCTCTCCGTAGCCGATGATTTCCGCGTAGATCTTGGCGCCTCTGGCCTTGGCGGCTTCGAGTTCCTCAAGGATCATGACGCCGCTGCCCTCGCCCATGACAAAGCCGTCCCGGTCCAGGGAAAAGGGGCGGGAAGCCCGCGCCGGCTCATCGTTTCGTGTGGAGAGCGCTTTCATGTTTGTAAAGGCGTTGATCGCGAATTTGGTGATGGCCCCTTCGGCGCCGCCCGCGATCATGGCCTTGGCTTTGCCGTACTTGATCAGCTCGTAGGCGTCTCCGATGGAGTGCGTCCCTGCCGCGCAGGCGGTGACGATACATTTGTTGGGGCCCTTGGCGCCGTAGTAGATGGCGATGTGACCCGAACCCATATTGGCGATCATGCCGGGGATCGTAAAGGGAGAGATCCTGCGCACGCCCTTTTCCAGCATGGTTCCGTATTCCTCTTCAAAGATTTCCATGCCACCGATCCCTGAGGAGACGATGACGCCGGTGGTATCGGCGTTCGTTTCGTCAATGACGAAATTGGCGTCCTCGAGGGCCATTTTGGCCGTAGCAATGGAAAATTGCGCGTAGCGCGCCATTTTTTTCACTTCTTTTTTTTCGATGCCGTAGTCGGTAGGTTCAAAATTTCTGACCTCCGCCGCGATTTTCACAGTCATATCGGTCGTGTCGTAGCGGGTAATGAGACCGACCCCGGTTTCGCCCGCGATCAGCCGTTCCCAGCTTTCCTTGACGCCGATGCCCAATGCGGTGATAAGACCGACTCCGGTCACGACGACTCTTTTCAAAAAAATCACCTCATTTATCCGATTCCGACCCCGCGAAGAGGCGGGGTCTTTTCTTTTTGCCGATGAGAAGTACAATTAACGGGGTATGCTCGATACCCCGTCATTTTTCCCTATTTGTGCGCTTCGATGTAATTCAGGACATCTTGTACGGTCTTGATTTTTTCCGCTTCGGTATCGGGGATTTCAACGCCGAATTCTTCCTCAAAAGCCATGACAAGTTCCACCGTATCCAGCGAATCCGCGCCGAGGTCTTCCACAAAATTCGCTTCGGGGGTGACCTGATCCGCTTCTACGCCCAATTGTTCAACGACTATTTCTTTGATCTTATCTAACATGTTTCCTCCTTCATATAGTGTATAACGTTTGATCTATGTGAGTTTATAGATTTGCACGGTGCTTTGTACGCATATATTTTACCCTATATTTGAAAAATCAGCAAGTTTTTCTGCATTTTTTACGGAAATTTCTTTGTCGATCTTCCGGATCAGGCCCGAAAGCACTTTTCCGGGGCCGATTTCCCATATTTCCGTGACGCCCAGGGCTTTGAGCTTCCTTACGGTATAGACCCAGAGGACGGGCCCGAAGCTCTGGCGGTAGATTTCTTCCTTGATGGCGGCCGCGTCTTTGAGCGGTTCCGCCGTGGTGTTGGCGATGATGAGCGTATCCGTTATGGTAAAATTGTATTTTTCCGCCTCCGCTTTCAGTTTTTCCCCGGCTTCTTTCATGAGGGAAGAATGAAAGGGGCCTGAAACCGCAAGGGGCATGGCCCGCTTGGCGCCTTTTTCCTTGAGGAGCGCGCAGGCTTCGGCGACGGCCTCATTTTCCCCGGCGATGACGGTCTGGTTCGGTTCGTTGAAGTTGACGGCTTCCACAAGGCCCGATTTGACTTCCTTGAGGATCTCTTTGATCCTGTCGGCCTCCATGCCCAGGACCGCCGCCATGCCGCCCCGGACTTTTTCCGAGACTTCGTGCATGAATTGGCCTCTGGCCGCCGTGAGGCGGATACAGTCTTCCGGCGACAACACGCCCGCCGCGCCGTACGCGGCGTATTCCCCAACGGAATGACCAGCCGCGTAGGCGGCGGAAACGCCTTTTTCCATGAGGAGTTTTGCCAGCACAAGGCTTAAGGAGACGATGGCCGGCTGGGTATATTTCGTCAGTTTGAGCGTTTCCTCGGGCCCTTCAAACATGACGGTTTTGAGGTCAAAGGACAGGCAGTCAAACATCCGGTCGAATTCTTTTTTCGCGAGAGGACTCGATTCGTAAAGGTCCTTTCCCATTCCCGCGTACTGGGCGCCCTGCCCCGGGAAAACAAAAGCTGTGGACATGATTCCTCCTTATCTCAGTAGGCCCACTTCATGACGACGGAGCCGAAAGTCAGCCCCGAGCCGAAAGCCGTGATGGCGACGATTTTTCCTTTTTTGAGGATGCCCTGCTCCATGGCTTCGCCCATGGCGATGCCGGTTGTGGCGGCCGAAGTGTTGCCGTATTTCTGGATGTTGATGAAGACTTTTTCCTGGGGGATCTTGAGGCGCTTGACGGCCGCCTCGATGATCCGGATATTGGCCTGATGGGGGACAAAGAGGTCGAGATCCGACATTTTGAGACCCGCCAGTTCCATGGCTTTTTTTGTGGCCGCGGGGCAGATGTTGACCGCGAATTTGTAGACGTCGGGGCCCTTCATCACAATATACTGTTCGTTGTTTTGGATGCTCTCGACCGTGTGGGGCTTGCGGGAGCCGCCTGCGGGAATACTCAGAATCCCGTCGTCTTCCCCTTCCGCGCCGATATAGGACGAGAGGATGCCGTAGCCTTCCTCCACTTCCTCCAGGACCGTCGCCGCCGCTCCGTCCCCGAAGAGGACGCAGGTGCTGCGGTCTTCGTAATTGGTGATCTTGGTGAGACTTTCGGCCGCGATCATCAAAATTCTCTTGAAACGGCCGCTTTTGATCAGACTGTCGCCCAAGGTCAGGCCGTAGGTGAAGCCCGAACAGCCGGCGGAAATATCAAAGGCCGGAATCGTGTGGAGACCCAGCTTTTTCTGCAAAATGCAGGCGGCCCCCTGAGCGTGGTGATCGGGGGTAACGGTGGCCACAATGATGAGGTCCAGGTCCTCCGGCTTGACTTTCGCCGCCGCGAGGGCTTTTTTCGCGGCCTCAAAACACATATCGGACGTGGCCTGCTCGGGCGCGATCCGATGCCGTTCCTTGATGCCGGTCATGGTCGTGATCCATTCGTCCGAAGTCTCCACGATTTTTTCGAAATCCGCGTTTGTCATGATTCTTTCGGGGACATAGTAACCGAGTCCCTTGATTCCGACGCTTTTTGCTTTCATTCTTCCTCCTCGGCGGGACGGTCTTCCATCTGAATCCCGATGACCTTCCGCAACTCTTCAACAAATCGCATTTCCGCGAATTTATTTGCGACTTTGATGGCATTTTTGATTCCGACATGGTCGGAGTTTCCGTGGGCCTTGATGGAGAGTCCGTTCAGCCCCAGAAACATGGCGCCGCCGTATTCCGACGAGTCCAGTTTCTTTTTGAGAATCTTGAAAAACGGGATCATCAGAATCGTTCCGAGGATGGTCAGCGGGTTCCACTTCATTTCCTTCTTCAACGTTGCGTGGATGAATTTGGCAATGCCCTCGGAGGTCTTCAAGACCATATTGCCCGTAAATCCGTCGGTCACGACGACGTCTACGACGCCGTCAAGAAAGACCGTACTTTCGATATTGCCCAGAAAATTGATTTTCTTGTTTTGGCTCAGGAGCCCGTAGGCGTCCCGGGTCAGCTCGTTGCCCTTTCCTTCTTCGGCGCCGATATTCAAAAGCCCCACTTTGGGGTTTTTGATCCCGAAGAGAATTTCCATGTAAAAAGAGCCCATGACCGCGAACTGATTGAGAAATTCCGCCTTGCAGTCGGCTGTCGCGCCCACGTCGAGCACGACCATATGGCCGCCTTTTTTCTGGGGAAAGGTGGCCGCGATGGCGGGTCGCAGGACTCCCCGGATGCGCTTTAGCGTCAGTTGACTGGCCGCGATGAGGGCGCCTGTATTCCCCGCGGAAACGGCGGCGTCGGCGTAACCTTCCTTGACCAGTTCCAGCGTCCGTTTCATGGACGAGTCTTTTTTATTTTTGACCGCCGAGATCGGTTCGTCATCCATCAGGATCACTTCCCGGCTGTCGATGATTTCCATTCTGTCTTTGTCAAAGCGGTATTTGGCGAGTTCCGCTTCGAGCAATTCCTTTTTTCCCACAAGCGCAACACGGAGGCCCGGGCTCGTCTCGAGAGACGCTACCGCGCCTTTAACCGGTTCGAAAGGAGCCTTATCGCCACCCATTGCGTCGAGCGCTATTTTCATTGTATCCTCCTGGCGTCAGGGCCTTGCTGTGATATGCGAAAAGAGGCAAGACAGCCGTCTTGTCTCCTTCTGTTGTCCTTGCTATTCCGACTGTCCTTTTAATACTTCCCGGCCGTTGTAGTCGCCACAGGACAGGCACACTCTGTGGGAACGCTTCGGCGCGCCGCATTTTTCGCAAACGGAAATGCCTGTTACCGTGATCGCGTCATGTGACCGGCGCATATTCTTTTTCGCTTTGGAAGTCTTCTTCTTGGGTACTGCCATTTTTTGCCTCCTATCTATCTTTCCTGATGTGATTTTCAATATCCGAACATGTAAAGGCCAAGTATCCTTTACAGACGCCACATTCAATATTTTACCTATTTTTTGAGATCTTGTCAAGGATTATTTCTTGTTTTCGGGAAGTTTTTCAGCCAAAGGTTCAGACATTGAACAAAAATTCCATCAGGTCGCCGTCTTTGACGATGTATTCTTTGCCCTCGAGACGTAGAAGGCCGGCTTCCTGAGCGCCTTTCCAGCCTCCCGTCCGGATAAAGTCGTCGTAGTCCACGACTTTTGCCCGGATAAAGCCTTTTTCAAAATCCGTATGGATCTCGCCGGCGGCTTTGGGGGCCGGATCCCCGATCCGGATCGTCCAGGCCCGGGCTTCCTTGGGGCCCGCGGTAAAAAAGCTCTGGAGGCCCAAAAGATGAAAGCCCGCGCGAATCAACCGGTCGAGACCGGCTTCTTTGACCCCGAGGCTTTCAAGATATTCTTTTTTTTCGGCCTCGTCGTCCATTTCCTGCAGTTCCTCTTCGACCCTGGCCGAGACGAGAATGACCTCCGCCCCGAGTTGGGCGGCGTAGGCCGTGATTTTTCTGGAAAGGGCGTTTCCTTCGGCCAGATCCTCCTCGCCCACATTGGCCGCGAAGATCATGGGTTTTTGCGTCAGGAACTGATAAGGCTTGATCAAGTCCGCTTCTTCTTCCGTCAGCGAAAGGGTCTTCAGGAGTTTCATTTGATCGAGGTGGGCCGCGCATTTTTCCAGAACCGGATACAGGGCAAGGGATTCTTTATTTTTGCTCTGCAAAAGCTTTTTATGCTTGTCCCTGGCCTTTTCCAGCGTCTCCATATCGGCCAGAATCAGCTCCGCGTTGATGGTCTCGATATCCCGCAGGGGATCCACGGATCCCGCTACATGGACGACGTTTTCGTCCTCAAAGCAGCGCACAACCTGGCAAAGGGCCGAGGCCGCCCGGATGTGGGAGAGAAATTTGTTGCCGAGGCCCTCCCCCTTGGAGGCGCCTTTGACGAGACCCGCGATATCGACAAATTCCACCGTGGAATAAATCATCTTTTGCGGCTTGACCAGCTTCGCGATTTCTTCGAGACGCGGGTCCGGGACCGTGGTCATGCCGATGTTGGGTTCTATGGTGCAAAAGGGGTAATTGGCCGCTTCCGCGGCCCCCGCCTTCGTGATGGCGTTGAAAAGCGTGGATTTTCCCACATTGGGAAGTCCCACAATGCCGATTCCGATCATGTACTTGCGTATCCTCCTTTATTTTTTGCCGCCCAGGAGCGTTCCCAGAACACCCCGCAGGATCTTTGTCGTGACGGCCCTTGTGGCCGTGGACGTGGCGGTTCTCCCGGCGCTGGTCAGGATCTTTTCGAAGGTCCCCGGCTTCGCCGCTTCCTTTTCCCGCCGGATGCGCTCCTTTTCTTCTTCTTTTTCGAGCCGGAGCCGCTCTTTTGTCTCTTCTTTTTCCCGCTTCAGGCGCTCAGTCTCGGCGATTTTGGCGGCTTTTTCGTCTTCGACCCGCTTTTTTTCTTCTTCTTTCCGCTGTTTTTCGTCTTCCTTGGCGCTGGCCGCCTCGCTGTAGCGCTTTGTCAGGATCTCATAGGCCGATTCCCTGTCGATCATTTCGTCGTATTTGGAGCCCATGGGGCTGCGGAAAATGACTTCCTTGCGCTCGAAGTCGTCTATGGTTCCCATTTTGCTCTGGGGGGGCAGGATAAAGGCGCGTCGTACAACGCCGGGCACGCCCTTTTCGTCGAGAAAGGAGACGAGGGCTTCGCCGATTCCCATTTCCGAGATGACCTTGTCCGTGGCGAAGGCGGGGTTGGGCCGGAAGGAATCCGCCGCCACCCTGACGGCCTTCATTTCATTGGGCGTATAGGCCCGGAGCGCGTGCTGGATCTTGTTGCCCAGCTGGGCCAACACGCTGTCGGGAATGTCCGCGGGATTCTGCGTGATAAAATATACGCCGACGCCCTTGGAGCGGATCAGTTTTACGACCTGGTCGATTTTGTCCAAAAGGGCTTTCGGGCAGTTGCTGAAAAGCAAATGGGCCTCGTCAAAGAAAAAGACGAGTTTCGGTTTATGGACGTCGCCCATTTCCGGCAGGCGCTCAAAGAGCTCCGTCAGCATCCACAAAAGGAAAATGGCGTAGAGGCGCGGGCTGTTGACGAGCTTTTGGGAATCGAGGATGTTGATCATCCCCTTGCCGTTTTCGTCAACGCGCATCCAGTCGTTGATATTGAGGGCCGGTTCTCCGAAAAATTTTGTGCCGCCGTTGTCCTCCAGCGTCAGAAGGGCTCTGGAGATGATTCCGACGCTCTGTTTGTTGATGGTTCCGTAGTCCACCGTGAATTTGGAGCTGTTGTCGTTGACGTAATTGAGCATGGCCCGAAGGTCCTTCAAGTCAAGGAGCATCCAGCCGTTGTCGTCGGCGATCCGGAAAATGATGTAGAGGATGGCCTCCTGGATATCGTTCAGGTCCAGAATACGGGCCAGGAGCGTCGGTCCCATTTCACTGACCGTCGTCCGGATCGGATGTCCGTTCTTGGCGTACAGATCCCAGAAGCAGGTCGGTTTCTTTTCAAATTTAAAGTTTTCAATTTCGTATTTTGCGATCCTTTTTTGCATTCCCTCGTTGTCTTCCCCGGGAAGACACATCCCCGCCAGGTCCCCCTTGACGTCGGCGAGAAATACCGGGACACCCAGATCGCTGAAGGCCTCGGCCATAACTTTGAGCGTTATGGTCTTGCCGGTACCGGTCGCGCCCGCGATGAGTCCGTGCCGGTTTCCCATGGAAGGAAGCAGACAGAGTTTTTCGCCGTTGTCATAAGCCATCCAGATTTTGTTCTCATATACCATAGAATACCCTCCAGATTAAGTGATTTTTTATTTGATCAGCACAGTTCCCGTCATTTCCGGCGGGATCGCGATTCCCAACAGCTTCAGCATCGTCGGCGCCACGTCGGACAGCTTGCCGTCTTTCAAGCTCGCTCCCCGGTATTCGCCGGCCACGAGGATGCAGGGGACTTTGTTGGTCGTATGGGCCGTCCAGGGTTCTTTTGCGGCGGGATCATACATTTTTTCCGAATTGCCGTGATCGGCGATGATCAGAAGCCCCGCGCCTTTACTTAAAATGGCGTCGGCAATCTTTCCGATACAGGCGTCCACGGCTTTGATTGCCGCGACGGCCGCCTCATATATCCCCGTATGGCCCACCATATCGGGATTGGCAAAATTGAGGATGATCACGTCATAGACGTCCGATCGGATGGCCTCCAGGACGCCGGCGGTCACTTCATAGGCCGACATTTCCGGCTTCAGGTCATAGGTCGCGACCTTGGGGCTCGCCACGAGCTTTCGGTCTTCGCCGGGATTGGGGACTTCGACGCCGCCGTTGAAGAAAAATGTCACATGGGCGTATTTTTCGGTTTCCGCGGTCCGGAGTTGCCGGAGTCCGGCCTTGGAGAGGACTTCCCCCAGCGTATTTTTGATTTCGCGGTCGTGGTAAATCACCGGCGCCTCAATGGTCGCGTCATATTGTCGCATACAGTAGTAGTGAAGACCCAGGTATGTCCGGGGAAATCCCTCAAAATCCCTGTCGTTAAGCGCTCTTGTGATTTCCCGGGCCCGGTCGGGGCGGAAATTGAAGTTGATAAAGACGTCGTCCTTTTCCACAAGACCCGCCGGGTCGATGACCGTGGGGAGTACAAATTCGTCGGTCACATGGGCCGCGTAGCTTTCGGCCATACATTGGGCGGCGCTCGGGGCTTTGTGTCCGAGCCCCAGGACGAGGCAGTCGTAGGCGATTTTGACCCTGTCCCAGTTTTTGTCCCGGTCCATGGCGTAATAGCGGCCCGAGATGGTGGCGACGGCCCCCACGCCGAGAGCGCTCATTTTCCCGGCGACTTCGGCCAGGTAGCCCGCCCCCGATTCGGGCGGCGTGTCGCGGCCGTCCATAAAGGCGTGGAGCCAGACGTTTTTCAAGCCGTAACGCCGGGCCATTTCCAAAAGCCCGTAGAGATGATCGAGAGAGGAGTGTACGCCGCCGTCGGAGACCAGGCCCGCCAGATGGAGCTTGCGGTTTTTTTCCTTGGCGAGGGCAAAGGCCTCTTTCAGGACGGGGATTTCAAAAAAGGCCCCGTCCCGGATGTCCTTGGTGATCTCGGTCAGGGGCTGGTAGACGACGCGTCCCGCGCCGATATTGAGATGCCCGACTTCGGAGTTGCCCATCTGTCCTTCGGGGAGGCCCACCGCTTCGCCCGAGGCTTCGAGCTCGGCGTGGGGGTAAGCGTTCCAGAGTTCCCGGAAATTAACGGGATTCGCGCCCTCAATGGCGTTTTTTTCATCTTTTGCGTGATTGATCCCGAAACCGTCGAGGATCATCAGCATAAGCGGTTTGTTCAAGTTATTTTCCCCCTTCCCCGGCAAAGACGATTTTGGCAAAGGTATCGGCCTTGAGGGAGGCCCCGCCGATCAGTCCGCCGTCGATGTTCGCTTGGGCCAGGAGATCGGTCGCGTTTTCGGCGTTCATGGAGCCGCCGTACTGGATGATCATCCCTTCGGCCGTATCCGCCCCGAAAAGTTCCGCCAGGACCCCGCGGATGGCCTTGTGGGTCTCTTCCGCGATCTCGGGGGTCGCGGTTTTCCCCGTGCCGATGGCCCAGACCGGCTCATAGGCGATAATGATTTTTTCGGCCTCTTGTTTTGTTATGCCGGCAAGCCCCTCAAGGAGCTGTGTCCGGTTGATTTCGTCCGTTTTCCCGGCTTCCCGCTCGGCCAGCTTTTCCCCGATACAGAGGATAGGCTTGAGTCCGTGGGCCAGGACGGCCTTGAGTTTTTCATTGATAAAGGCGTTTGTTTCCTTGAAATATTCCCTGCGTTCCGAATGGCCGAGGATGACGTAGGAGACGCCGATATCCTTCAGCATGGGACAGGAAACCTCGCCGGTAAAGGCGCCGCTGTCTTTGGGATAGACGTTTTCCGCCGCGATTTTGATCGGCGATCCGGCCACGGTCTTGACGGCCTCAGCCAGGCAGGTATAGGGGCCGCCGATGATGACCATCACGTCCCGGACGGAAGCGACGGCGGTTTTCAACGCCGACAGCATGGCGACGGCCTCGGTATTGGTCATATTCATTTTCCAGTTTCCCGCGATTACTTTTTTACGCATTGTCACTCACCTTTGTTTTTTCAAAATATATATGTACACTAAATAAGTAGATTTTTCTTTCCTTCTTCAAAGATCACTTCGTTGAAACATTGGTCAAAATTGTCATAGAAGCACAGGAGCATCTGTCCCATGCTGTTTTCAAGGGCTTCGATCAGGTCGAAGCAGTCCTCTTCGCGATACAGGCCTTCGACGACGTCAAGGCCTTCCGTAAAGGCCTCCACGAATTTTGCGAAGGGCTCCCCGGCAAATTGAAAAGCGAAGTTGTCGTTGATGATCACAATGAGGTTGTAAAACCAGTGCAGAAAAGAAAGCAGCTCAAAGAGGTCGTCCTCATCCACTTCAATGACGTCTTCCTCCTCGTTTCCCTCAAAAAAGCTGTCGATCAGGTAAAAATAGTTGTCGATGTATTCCCTCGTGTTGCACATGGACTCAAGGATGATCTCGCGGAAGGATTTTGTGGTGATTTCAAGCGTCATCAGACTCTCGAGATTCACATGGGAGTTTTCCTTGAGCATTTCCCCGTTGACAAAGATTTCGTCAAGAATCTTGTTCTCGTTGTGGAGCTTTTTGGTGATCGCTGAGATCGTCCGGCCGAAGGTGGCAAATGTTTCTTTTCCCAGGTCAACTTTCACATTGTCGATATAAACGTCCATTGCATCAACCTGCCTTTTTAAAGTAATTTTGCTTCATGATCCCCCGTTTTTTCCCTTTGCCGCATTTTGTCAAAAACCTTGGAAAGCGCGACCGAAAAGACGTAGACCGCCTTCGGCCGCTGATCCTTTTGCAGTTCCTTGATGATTTCTTCCGTCGTGTGTCCGGTCGTCACGATGTCATCGACGAGGAGCACGGTCTTGCCGGTAAGCGTGAGCCGGCTTTCGAAGGCGTCCCGGATATTTTTGCGCCGGTCCTCCTCGTCCAGGAGCTCGTACATGTGCTTCGTGTCCCTGATTTTTTCGATGGTCGCGTAGGTGATCCGCATGTCCCGGAGCAGTTCCTCCACCTGGTTGAATCCCCGTTCCCGGTAGCGTTTGCGGCTCACGGGGACAGGAATCGCCACATCTACCGCCTTTTCTTCGATGAGCGCCCGTAAAGGCGCCTTGCAGAGATCCGCCAGGGTACCGGAAAGATATCGCCTGTTTTCCAGTTTCATCTCCGCAATGATTTGCTTGATATCGCTCTCATAATAAAATAAATAAAAATAGTTTCCGCTTTGTTTGAGCGCCGCTTTTTTCCGTAAAACAGAAAGGCATTGGGGGCAGACGTATTCCCCCCGGGCTTCGACAATCCGCCCGCAGACGGCGCATTTTCTCGAAAAAAAGAAATCCTTAATTGTTTGCGAGGTGAACTTCTTCATTTTTGTCAAGGATCTTGGCGTTATACATTTCCGTATAGCCGCAAAGAAGGCAGGTTTTGATATAATATTTGCCGAGCTCCAGTTTGAGGCCCGGGTCTTTTTCGGGTAAAATGCAGGTTTTCACCTGATATTTGTCCGATCCGCATCTCAAGCACCTAAAATCCATATTCATCACCCCAAATTACGTGTTTGAGCCATTTCGTTTCGCTGCCCAGAAAGCTGACGCAGTCAAAACGAAAATTGCAGTTTTTGAATCTCTTCAACGCGATGTAGATTTCGGCTGTTTTATACATTTTCCGGATTTTCTTGACGTCCACGGCTTCCATGCCTTCGCCGTAATCGTTGGTCTTCCGGTATTTGACTTCCACAAAGACGATGGTGTCGCCGTCTTTGCAGATGAGATCAATTTCACCAAGTTTTGTCTGATAGTTTTTTTCAAGGACAACGAGCCCCTGCCCGCGCAGGTATTCCGCCGCCTTTTCTTCGAATACGCCGCCTTTTTCACGTTTGTTCATGGTACCCCTCCTTTTCCTCTGCGGAACTAAAACAAACGAAGATTTTCCGTGAGGATGCTTTTGAGAAATGTTTCCCGGTGTATTTCGCAGGCGCCCAGCGCGTGTATGGCGCGGACGTGCTCCTTTGTGCCGTAACCTTTGTGTTTTGCGAAGCCGTAGCCCGGAAAGCGGGCCTCTTCCGCCGTCATGATCCTGTCCCTGGTGACTTTGGCCACAATGGAGGCCGCCGCGATGGCGAGACTTGCGCCGTCGCCCTTGACGAGGGCTTCCTGCTGGAGAGGGCAGTCCTTGATTGTGAAATTGCCGTCCACCAGGACAAGGGCTTTTGCCGGATCAACGGTTTTCCCCAGTTCCGCTATGGCCCGTCGCATGGCTAAAAATGTGGCGTTCAGGATATTGAGGGCGTCGATTTCGGCGACGGTCGCCATGCCGATGCCGACCGCAAAATGCTTGAGTATGCTGTCATAGAGCGATTCTCTTTTCTTTTCCGTCAGTTTTTTTGAGTCATCCACGGCCCCGAGCTCGTCGGCGTATTCCCGCAAAAGGGCGCAGGCCGCGACCACGGGACCCGCCAGGGGGCCTCTGCCCGCTTCGTCGACGCCGATGACCGGGCGCATTTTCGAAAGGTCATAGAGATAGAGCGGGTTTTCTTTATTCGTCAAGAGAGTCACCTGTTTCGCCAAGGGCAGGGATTTTTTCGGATTTTCCTTTTTATCATTATAGCATTTTATGATCCAAGAGTAAATAAAAAAATCGGCGAGGGGCAAACTCGTATAAAGTCTTGGTTATCCGGCGCTCGACGGAATCGTAAAAGTCTTTTCATTTGTGACGGGGTTCTGCCGTTTGTCGCAGGGGCAGTTTTACTTGACTCATATCCCCTCTGGGGCAGGAATTTTTTCGGCCGAAAGCCCCGAGCGGCCGACGCAATCCAAAAAATCCGCCGGCGGCGCTCCCGTGAAGCGCAAGGGCCGCGCCGTCACCGGGTGGCTAAAGGCCAGCCCGTAGGCGTGGAGCATCTGCCTTTTGATTTCGTCTTCCCCGTTTCCGTACAGGGGATCGCCTACAAGGGGATGATTGAGATACTTCATATGTACCCTGATCTGATGCGTGCGGCCCGTCTCGAGACCCAGAGCCAGGAGCGTCCGGTTCCGGGATTCGTCAAGGACCCGGTAATGGGTGACGGCGGGCTTGCCGTTTTTTTCCACGACGGCCATGCGCTTTCTGTTTCTGGGGTCCCGCCCGATCAAGGTCGTGACGGTCCCGCTTTTTTCTTTGAAAATGCCTTTCGCTATGGCAATGTAGGTTTTTTTGATCTTTTTTTCCGAAAACATGCGGGCGAGGGCCACATGGCAGCGGTCGGTCTTGGCCACAATGATGAGGCCGCTGGTGTCCTTGTCCAGCCGGTGGACGATGCCCGGACGCAGGACGCCGTTTATGCCCGAGAGATCTTTGATGTGGTAGAGAACTCCGTTGACGAGGGTGCCCGCGGTATTCCCCACGGCGGGATGCACCACGACGCCGGCGCTTTTGTTGATGACGGCCAGATCCCCGTCTTCATAGACGATATCGAGGGGAATGTCTTCAGCCTCCGCCGAAAGGGGCGTCGCCTCGGGGAGATACACCGTGACGCTTTCCGTTCCTCTGAGTTTGAGACCGTTTTTCGCGGCGGGGATTCCGTCCACCATAACGGCGCCGCGCTCAATGAGTTTTTCCGCCGCCGAGCGCGTATGGCCTTCAAGCCGTTCCTGCAGGAAGCGGTCCAGGCGTTTCCCTTTGTCGCCCTCACGGGCCGTAAGCTGCGTTTCTTCCTTGACAGAGTCCATTTTTCCCCCCGTTCGAAAGAATTTTTTCTTCATTATAGCATTTTATGACCTGGGAGTAAACAAGAAATTCCCGGCGGCGCCAAAAAATAAAGCGACGCCGCCTTTCGCTTGCGACGCCGCTTTTTTCCCTCTATACGGGCATGTTCAGCCACCTGACAGAGTCTTCCATAACTTCGGCTTCCATGTCCTCCCGGTAAAGGGCTTTGTATTCGATTTCCCCGTACTCGCCGTACTTGGTGTACAGGCCGTCCATGAGTCCCCCATGATAGGTGATTTCTTCAAAGAGACCGCCGGTCGCGTAGTAGCGGACCAGATCCCCTTCTAGGATTCCGTCCCGGAAAGGAGCGATTTCCTTGAGCTCTCCCGTTTCGTAGTAGCTCTTGAAGTTTCCGTCAAATTTGTCGTTGACGCAGTTTCCCTCCAGTTCCGTCATGCCGTTGGGGTAGTATTCCCGGTAAATCCCCTGCCGGCAGAAGCTGTCCGCGTAAGCGACTTCCCGTTTCAGGTTGCCGTTCCGGTAGTATTCCCTGGAAATCCCGCATTTCTGGCCGTTTACCATGGTGTCTTCCCGGAGGAGTTCCCCCGACTCGTAGTAATGCTTCTCGATTCCGCTTTTGACATCGTTGACATAGGGGATTTCCGCCTTGCGGTTGCCGTTTTCGTAGTATTCGATCTCGGTTCCCGATTTCTTCCGCTGGTCTCGATATACCCGCCATTCGATTTCCCCGGTCTCGTAGTAGCCCGTATGCTCTCCCGAGAGGATCCCGTGCACGTAATGCCGTTCTTCTTTCAGGACGCCGTTCCGGTAGTATTCCCGGGAAATGCCTTCCTCAAAGCCCTTTTCATAGGTGTCGACCCACTGCAAATCGCCGTTTTCATAATACCATCTGTGGGGGCCTTCCTCGACGCCCTGTTTGTACCAACCCTCGTGTTTCAGGACGCCGTCGGGATAGTATTCCCGGTAGGGTCCCTGGGCCAGTCCTTTCACGAACTTCGCGGTCCACTTGAGACGCCCGTCTTCGTAATATCCTTTATGAATTCCCTTTTTGAGTCCGTTCCCATACAGGCCTGTCCATTTTAAGTTTCCGCTTTCATAATACGCGCTGACGACGCCTTCTTCCTTCCCGTTGACGTAATTGGCCACGTAGCGGGGGTGTTCCGTGTTGACGCCGCCGAGACCGAGCTCCGGTTCTTCCTCCGGCTCTTCCGTCCCTTCCAAAAACCCGATTTTGATTGTTTTTCTGGCTTTATTTAACATTTGATTCGTCGCTGCTCCTCTTTATTTAGTGGCTTCCGGCCACTTCAGATATGGCGCTGGGAAAATGAAACCGACCGACAGGACTTTTGTTTTTCAATAGTTTTTGTGTCAAACAATTCTGTATTTTTAATATTTGCGCATAGTGTCCGTAAAATTAGTACAAATTTTCTTTTGTGTCATTTTAAATTGTTATTTTCTTCTATCCGGTACACGTTATACATCTTTTTGGAAAAAAAGTCAAGCTTTTTTTGAAAAATTTTTTTGATCGCTGGAACGCTGAAAATAAGAGGGTTTTGTTGTGTAATAAAAAAGAACGGACCCCGGAATTTTTTCCGGAATCCGTTCGGATTGAATAGTTAGCTTCTCAAAGTTTTCCCCACTCCTTGAGGTAGGTCTCCTTTGTGAGTTGCGCCTTGAAGTTTTTCTTGACGAATTCGCCGGTCTGGCCCTCGTCATACAGGAGATCGATGGCCGTGGCCGTGAGAGCCTTTGCCGCCGTCAGATAGGCGCTTTCCTTGTCCGCCACCGCGAATTCCTCCGTATGGAGGTTGCCCGAAGCGCCCGCGATATACATATGAACCGTGGGAATCAGTTGGGAAACGTCGCCGGCGTCTGTGGAGCCTCCGCCGAAGCCCGGGCCCATTCTGTCCACCTTTTCGGTCCCGTAGAGGGCGCAGAGGTTTTCGTAGACGACGTCGATCAACTCCTCGCTGAAATTAAACGGCATGTAGCCCGGGATATCAATGATTTTTGTCTCGGCCCCTACGGCGTCTCCGCCCGATTTGAGGGCCCGGTCCACTTTTTTCGCGGCGTCCAGGATGGCAGGGGCGTTGGCCCCCCGCACATAGGTCTCGATCCTCACGTCGTCGGGGACCACATTGACGAGGGTCCCGCCCTTGGTGATGATCGGGTGCACGCGGATGTAGTCCTCGCTGCGGAAGGTCTCCCTCTGGGCGTGAATGGCCGATAAGCCCAGGATGGCGGCGTTCAGGGCGTTTATGCCCTCGTGGGGCGCCCCCCCGGCGTGGGCTTCTTTTCCGATATATTGGACGAGCTTGCTGACGAAGCCGTTGCAGTTGGAAGAAACTTCGGCTTCTTTGTCGCTTGTCTTTTTCTTGATATGCTGCATAATCATAAAATCCACGTCGTCAAAGACGCCCAGCTTGATGAATTCCTGCTTGCCCCCGAGGAAACTGATTTCTCCTTTCTGCCGCAGGCCGTTCCGGAACTCGATTTCGACGCCCTCTTCGGCGGGTACCGCCATCAGCACAATATCCCCCGCCAGTTCTTCCATAATGCCCGTACCTTTCAGAGCAATGGCGACCCCGGCCAGGGATGCCATCATGCAGTGGTGGCCGCAGGCGTGGGCCGCGCCCGTTTCCTGACAGGCGTCCTTGTGCCCGGGGACGACGATGGCGTCCAGTTCCGCCATGACCGCGACCCGGTACTTGCTTTTTTTGCCCTTGAGGTTGGCGATGACGCCGGTCCGGGCGACCTTGTCCTTGTAGTCATAGCCCAGTTCCTCAAGGAGCGTCTTGAATTTCCCGGCGGTTTTGACTTCCTTGTAGCCCAGCTCGGGCTCGTGGTAAATGGAATCGCCGAAGGCCGTGATTTTGTCGCGGTTGGCGTCGATTGCCGCGAAGGCGGCCGCTTTCAGTTGTTCTCTCGTTCTCATGATGTCCTCCTCGTCAGTTGATTTTCAATTTTTCCGTTCTGTCATAGACGGCTTTGACAAAGCCCATAAAGAGCGGATGGGGATTGTTGGGGCGGGTCTTGAATTCCGGGTGGAATTGCCCCGCGATAAAGAAGGGGTGCATGGAGGGCGGCAGCTCGATCATTTCCACGAGGATTCCCGTGGGGGAAATGCCCGAGAGCTTCATGCCCGCTTTCTGCACTTCTTCTTTGTAAACGTTGTTGAATTCGTAGCGGTGGCGGTGTCGCTCGACGATTTCGTCTTTGCCGTAGAGCGTCCGGGCCAGGGAGCCTTCGAGGAGCTTGCAGGGGTAGGCCCCCAGTCGCATGGTGCCCCCCTTGTTTTCGATATGCTTCTGGTCGGGCATGATATCGATAATGGGGCAGTCCGTATGCTCGTCAAATTCCGTGGAATTGGCGTTGGTGTAGCCCAGGACGTTTCTTGCGAACTCGATCACGGCCAGCTGCATCCCGAGGCAGAGCCCGAGGAAGGGAATTTTGTTTTCCCTTGCGAAGCGGATGGCGGCCACCTTGCCGTCTATGCCGCGGTTACCGAAGCCGCCGGGAACCAAAATGCCGTTATAGTCCTTGAGCCTTTCGACGTCAAGATTCTTCGACTGGATATAGTCGATCTTCGCCCGGAAGCCCTGGGCGTAGGCCGCGTTTTCGATCGCTTCGTTGACGCTCATGTAGGCGTCCTTGAGCTCCACGTATTTGCCGACGACGGCGATTTTGATCTCGCACTTGGGATGCTTGATTTTGTAGACGACTTCTTCCCATTTGGCGAGGTCAAAGGGCCTGTCCTCTATGCCCAGCTTGCGGCAGGCGACCCGGGCGAGGCCGTTTTTCTCCATGAGGAGCGGCACTTCGTAGATCGTGTCGCAGTCGGGGTTTTCGATGACGGCGTCGGGGGCCATGTTGCAGAACATGGCCAGTTTTTCCAGCATACCGGGCGTGATCGGGTGCTCCGTGCGGCAGACCAGGATGTCGGGCTGGATCCCGAGGCTCATCAGGGCCTTGACCGAATGCTGGGAGGGCTTTGTCTTGACTTCGTTGGCGGCCCGCAGATAGGGCAGCAGCGTCACGTGGATATAGAGCACGTTTTCCACGCCGACGTCGTAGCGGAACTGACGGATGGCCTCCAGGAAGGGCGTGGACTCAATGTCGCCCACGGTCCCGCCGATTTCGGTAATGATGATGTCGACGTCCTTTTCCCGGGAATAAAAGCGGATCCTGTCCTTGATCTCGTTGGTGATGTGGGGAATGACCTGGATGGTTTTTCCCAGATATTCCCCCTTCCGTTCCTTGTTGATGACGGACTGGTAGATTTTGCCGGTGGTCACGTTGCTGTTCTTCGTGAGGTTCCGGTCGATAAAGCGCTCGTAGTGCCCCAGATCGAGGTCGGTCTCGGCGCCGTCCTCGGTCACGAAGACCTCCCCGTGCTCATAGGGGTTCATTGTTCCGGGATCGATATTGATATAGGGATCGAATTTTTGCAGGACAACCCGATACCCCCGCTCCCGGAGGAGCCTTCCCAAAGACGCGGCCGTAATCCCCTTACCCAGAGAAGAAACGACGCCGCCGGTAACAAAGATATACTTTACACTGCGTTCCATAAAACACCCTCCATTTAAGAATTGAGGCCCTGTTGAGAGCCCGCGTCCACCGGATTTTTCCAAAAAGAAAATCAGGTGAAAAAAAAAACCTGATTTTTTGTTTGCGTATGGTATTGTCAATGTTAGCTTTCTTTATAATAGGATAGCATAAAACGGAAAAAATAGCAAGCCCACATTTGAAAAAATTCCCTCGAATTCAGGACTCCGGTCTTGAAATCCCCTTCAATACGAGCTTTGTACCGGCAAAGCCCGTGACTTTCGCCTGGTTGCCCACAAAGAATTCCTCGTCGCTGATGGCGTTCCAGTGCTTTCCGTCGAGGTAGACCTGATACTGGCCGTTTTCATTGATGCCGCGGATTTCGACAATGGCTCCCGTGATCCGGTCCACGCCGCTTTTGTTCTTCCTGTAGAGCGAATTTTTGGCGAACTTCCGGATCGTGAAAAAAAGAATCACCGACCAGATCAGAAAAAAGTAGAGCTGGTACAGGAAATCCTTGACGTAAAAGGCAAAAATGGCCGTCAACGCCGCCGCGATGGCGCACCAGATCGAGACGAGCCCCGGAATGGCCGCTTCGATCACGAGAAAGACCACCATGGCCAGAAGCCAGTACAGGGAAACATACATAGGGATCAACTCCTTTATACGGTAAATTTGTTGCCGCTCCCGGCCTCATCCTTGACCTTGATCAGTTTTTCCAGCTTCCGGATTTTTTTGTCGACTTCGTTGATCCGGAATTCCAGCGTGCTCAGAATCCAAAACTGAAAATGATAGGCCTTTTGCATGCCGTAGATCATCCAGATGACTTTGAAGATGGCTAAGAGCAAGACGATCAGTAGCGTCAGCGTGATATTGGTTTTCCGCATGCCGAGGCCGACCACCAGAAGGCCGAAAATCAAAAGAAGGAAGATGATGCTGACAATGCGGTTCTGCCGTTTGACGCTCCCTCCCAATTGGCCCACAATGCCGCGGACTTTTTCCTGCTCTTTCTGGAATTCATGCAGTTCTTCCTCCAGTTGTTCTTCCAGTTGTTCGTCGATTTCTTTCATGGTTCCCCCTTGGTCGATAATTTCGGTAAGCGCGGAAAACGCTCAGAATGTGTCCAGTACGATTTTGCCCAGCCGGAGGTTCCGGTAATCCCGCAGGATCGACAGGGCCGCCTGCGGCGTATTGGGAAGCCCGCCTTTTTTGAGGACATGATTCCGGAGGGCGATTTTTTCCATGAGTTCCGCGGGATGGCAGGTTTCGTCGGCGGGGTCGAGACCGTAGACTTCGCAGAGGCGCGGCCACAGTCCGAAGGCAATGAGGCGGTTCAGATACCAGGCGGCCACGTCCTCCACCGGCAGAATATCGTCCCGGATGGCGCCCGTAATCGCCAGATGATAGCCCGTCTGCTCGCTTTCGAATCTCGGCCAGAGCACGCCCGGCGTGTCGAGGAGTTCCGCCCCGTCTTTGATTTTGATCCACTGCTTGCCCCGGGTAAATCCCGGAATATTGCGGACCCCGGCGCTGGCCTTGCCGGCGATTTTGTTGATGAGCTGGGATTTTCCCACATTGGGGATCCCCGCGGCCATGAGCCTGACCGGAACGGTACGCAGGCCTTTTTCGGCGGCTTTTGCCCGTTTCACCCGGGCGATGTCTCCGATGGCCCGGTACAGTTCTTGAAAATTGGCCCCCTTGGTCGCGCTTAAGCCGATGACGTCGCAACCGGGGGATTCGCTTTGAAAATAGTCCGTCCAGCGGACGAGATCTTTTTTTTCGACGAGATCGATCTTGTTCAGGACGATGATTCGTTTCTTTTGGGCCGTCAGTCGGCCGATATCGGGATTTTTACTCGAAAGGGGAATTCTCGCGTCCAGGACCTCAAGGAGAATATCCACCAAAGGGAGGTTTTCCTTGATCAGGTCCACGGATTTTTTCATATGCCCCGGGTACCAGTTGATTTTTGTCATGGACATGGGGCTTCCTCCCCGATGAGGATCACGAACTCCCCTTTGGGCGGATGGGCCGCCACATGGGCCAGGGCTTCGCTGACGCTGCCCCGGAAAAATTCCTCATAGATTTTCGTGATTTCCCTGGCGAGAACGACGTTTCTGTCTCCCAGCCATTGGAGAATATCCCCGAGCGTCCGCTCCACCCGGTAGGGGGATTCGTAGAGTACTACGGGCCGTGATTCCGCGGCGAGAGCCTTAAACAGCGTCTGGCGGCCTTTCTTTTTCGGGAGAAAGCCCTCAAAGGCAAAGCGCCGAAGCGATATGCCCGCGGCCGACGCAGCCGCGGTCAGCGCCGAAGGGCCGGGAACGGGGACGACTTTTATCCCCTCTTTAAGGGCCGCGTCCACCAGCTCATAGCCGGGATCCGAGATGCAAGGCGTACCCGCGTCCGTAACGAGGGAGACCTGTTTTCCTTCTCGCAGCCGGGCGAGGATCACGGGGATCTGTCTCGCCTTGGAAAATTCGTCGTAACGGGCCAGAGGCGTCGCGATGTCATAGTGGGTCAGCAGTTTTTTGGTGACCCGGGTATCTTCGGCGTAGATGATCTCCGACTCCCGGAGGGTCCTCACGCCCCTGAAGGTCATGTCTTCAAGATTTCCGATCGGCGTTGCCACCACATAGAGCATGTGCCCTCCCCTCAGGCCACTTCTTTTTCTTTGACCGAGAGCATTTCCAGAAGCTTCTGGACGGCCATATCCAGCTGCACGTCTTTATGGCTTTCGAATTCTTTGGCCGCCTCTTCGCCTTTGACTTCCTTGATGAGCTCTTTCCGATTTTCCCGGGCCGTCTCCTCGTCGACGTTTGTGACGACGCCAAGGCCGTCAAAGAGCATGTAGCCCTCTTTTTCCTCGACGACAATATCGGGCTCGATGCCCTTGCCGTGGATGGAGATCCCGCTGGGCGTGAAATAATTGGCGATCGTGAGCTTGATGCCGTCGCCGTCGGGAAGCGTGATCAGCGTCTGTACACTGCCTTTGCCGAAACTCTTTTCGCCGACCAGAATACCGCGTTTATGGTCCTTGACGGCGCCGGAGACGATTTCCGAGGCCGAGGCGCTGCCGCCGTTGATCAATACGGCCAGGGGAAAATCCCCGTAGTATTTCCCTTCCCGCTGCCGGATCTCTTCCCGGCCGCTTTTGGTCCGGGTGCTGACGACGGTCCCGTCCTTGATGAACATCGAAGCGATCTTGATGGCCTGTTCCAGTGAGCCGCCGGGATTGCTCCGGAGATCGAGAACCAGTGCCTTCATGCCTTTTGACTGGAGGGCGTCCAGCGCCCGGCGCACGTCGGGATAGACGTTGTCGCCGAACTGGGTCAGTCGGAGATAGCCGATCTTGTTCGATTCGTCGAGCATATTTTCCTTGACGTATTTGAGCGTGACTTCGGCCCGCGTGATTTCCACTTCCCGGGTTTCCTTCGTCGCTTCCCGGTACACCGTGACCTTGACTTTCGTGTTTGGCGCGCCCTTGAGGCGTTTGGAGCATTCTTCGGTCGTCATGTTGTAGGTGGATTCGCCGTCTATGGTGAGGATCTGGTCCTTGGGACGCAGCCCCGCCTTGTCGGCGGGCGTATCGCTGATGGGAGAAACCACCGTGCAGGGTTCGTTTTTCTTTTTCTGGATGACCATGCCGACGCCGGCGTATTTGCCGCGGATATCCTCCTGGAAGGACTTCAGCTCCTCTGCCGTAAAATAGCTGGAGTGGGGGTCGTCGAGGGATTCCACGAGACCTCTGATGGCCCCCTGCATAAGGAGCTTGCGCTCGGGGGTCAATTCCCCGACGTAGTTTCCCTTGACGAGATCCATGATGTCTGAGATCTCCTTGAGCTCCCGCAAATTCGACAAAAAACCGTCGTTTCCGGTCTGGGCGCCCGGGGCTTTTGCGCCCGCCGCAACGAACACGCAGACCACGATAAACAGCAAACGTTTTGCAAGCGTTTTCGCTTGTGAAATTCTTTCTTTTTTCATGTCACTCCCCCTAAGCCGCTTGATTTCCTTTTTCCTTGAGCAGCTCTTTTAATTTTTGAACGGCCGTCTCAAGCTGGACGTCTTTGTGGGTTTCAAATTCCTTGGCCGCTTCCTCGCCTTTGACTTCTTTGATCAATTCCTTCCGGCTCTCTTTGGCCGTGTTCTCATCGACGTTGGTGACGCTGCCGACGCCGTCAAAGAGCATGTAGCTGTCTTTTTCCTCGACGACGACGTCGGGGTCTATGCCGGCGCCGTGGATCGATACGCCGTTGGGCGTAAAATATTTCGCGATCGTGAGTTTGATGCCGTCTCCGTCGGGGAGCGGGATCAGCGTCTGTACGCTGCCTTTGCCGAAGCTCTTTTCCCCGATGAGCATCCCCCGTTTATGATCTTTGACGGCGCCCGCGACGATTTCCGAAGCCGAGGCGCTGCCGCCGTTGATGAGGATTGCCAGCGGAAAATCCCCGTAGAATTTTCCCTCCCGCTGCCGGACTTCCTCTTGTCCGCTCAAGGTTTTGGTGCTGACGATCTTGCCGTCTTTGATAAACATCGAGGCGATCTTGACGGCCTGTTCGAAGGATCCGCCGGGATTGCTCCTGAGATCGAAGACCAGGGCCCGCATTCCTTGTTTCTGCAGGTCTTCCACGGCCTTTTTCACGTCGGGATAGACGTTGTCGCCGAACTGGGTCAGTCGCAGATAGCCTATTTTGCCGTCTTCGTCGGCGATCCGGTCTTTGACGTATTTCAGCTGAACTTCCGCTCTTTCGATGACGACGTCCTTGGTTTCCTTGGCGCCTTCGCGGAAAACCGTGACCTTGACGCTGGTCTTGGGGGCCCCTTTGAGTTTTTTGGCGCTTTCCTCACTGGTCATGTTGTAGGTTGATTCGCCGTCTATGGCGACGATCTGATCCCTTGGCCGGATACCCGCCTTGTAGGCCGGAGCGTCCTCGATGGGGGAAACCACCAGAAGGGCTTCGTTTTTCTTCTTTTGGACGACCATGCCGACGCCGATATAATTTCCCTTGATGTCCTCTTGGAAGGACTTCAGTTCCTCGGCCGTAAAATAGTTGGAGTGGGGGTCGTCAAGGGCTTCCATCATGCCGCGGATGGCCCCTTGCATCATTTTTTTCCGGTCGGGGGTCTTCTCCCCCACGTAATTGCCGTTGACGATATCCATGATGTCGGAGATTTCTTTGAGTTCGCGCAAATTGGATAAGAATCCCGCCTGACTCTCATTTTGCGCTTTGGCCTGTGTGACGGAGGCCAGCAGCGCAAAGGCGGCGAGGGTTTTGAGGAGATTCGCTTTTTTGAAGCAGAGCATCATTTTTTTCCTCCTGATTCAGGCGTCGGCCGGAGCGCCCGGTCGAGTTCCACTTCTATTTCCTGTTCCTTTGCTCCCGTGAAAAGCGCCAGATATTCTCTGTTGCCCCGCGCCCCTAAAATCGGCGATTGTGTGAGGCCGGCGGCGTAAAGCCCCTTTTCCCGGAATATTCCTATTATATCATGTAAAATTGTCCTGTGTGTATCAATTTTCGCAAGAATCCCGCCTTTTTCCAATTGCTCCGGTTTCGCCTCAAATTGCGGCTTGATCAGGGCGACGACGCGGGTTTCGGGCTTCGTCAGCGCGATCACCGGATCGACGATCTGCCTCAGGGAAATAAAGGAAACGTCGATGGTGATGAGATCGGGCGCTCCCCGGGTCAGTTCCGTGGGATCGAGCCTCGCGATATGGGTGTTTTCCATGGATTTGACGCGGGGATCCGTCCGGAGCCGGTAGTCGAGCTGGTTTGTCCCGACGTCTACGGCGTAGACAAAGGCCGCCCCCGCTTTCAGCGCGCAATCGGTGAAACCGCCGGTACTGGCGCCGATATCAAGCACGATTTTTCCCTTGCAGTCGAGCTTGAATTCCCGCAGGGCTTTTTCGAGCTTGAGCCCGCCTCTGCTCACATAAGGGCGCTTTTTTTCCCGGATCCGGATCCGGGGCGCGGGGTCCGTCGCGATTAGCGCGCCCGCTTTATCGACCCTGTGATCGTTGATGATGACTTCGCCCGCCATAATCGCTTTTTGCGCCTGAGCGGCGTTTTCATAAAGACCTGCGGCCACGAGGAGCCTGTCGAGTCTTTCTTTCAAGGGGATTCCTCCGCTTTCTATTGGGGATCCGCCGGCAAATAGACGTCCTCAAAGATTTCCTCGTCATTCAGATAGTGAATCAAAGGGATCTCCATGACGATGTTTCGAAAGCCTTTTTTGTCGACGATATTTTTCAGCTTTTCCGTCTCTTTGACCCGCTGGATAAAGAAGCGGTCGCCGATGGGGATGCTGCTGTTTTCTTTGTAATAGGCGATCAACTGCCGGGTATTGCGAAAATTGAGCTGTTCCTTGGCCCGCAGCAGCCGGTTTCTGATGATGCCTTCCGTACAGCCCAGTTTTGCGGCGATCTCGCTGATCTTTTGTCCGGCCAGGAGCATTTTCAGGATCTGGTCGGCGCCGACGGGGTTGATCCGGTGGTATTTGGCGGAATAGACGTCGGCCCGGTGGACGATATTGGCTTCCCGCGTGTTGGGCTGTATTTTTCCCCACCTGCCGTGGTGGGAGAGCACGATGTGGATGATGGCGTCCTTGAGCTTCGGTTTTACCGTCAGCTTCAGCGCGTTTTCCACGGAAGCGAGGACTTTTTTCGTCTCCGCGATCACATAGTCGGGATTTTTCAGCATGACCTGGGAATGGGAGAGATTTTCGTCCAGTTTCCGGAGCGTCCCTTTGCTGAGGTCGTGGATGATGATCCCCACAATAAGCGTGAAAAACTCCACTTTTTTTCTGGCTTCGGGAAAGCTCGGAAAATCCCGCTTGAGCTCGTCAATGGAGAGTTTCAGTACGTCGTAGGTGTGGGTGGAGACTTTGACGCCTTGGTCCGTAAAGCGTTCGAGCTCCCGGACCTGGTCCATATCCAGCAGACGCCGGATAAAGCGGACGGCCTTTCTGTTCCTTTCATTCGGTATCGGGTTGGGTTTCCGCTCTTTTGTCGTGTTGACGGTCTTTCTGATCTGCATCAATGTAGTCCGCAATCCTTTCTGTTAGTTTTTCTCCCGTTAATCCCAGCTCGGCCAGGAGCCCCTTGCGGTCGCCGTGGGGGACTTTGCCCGAGGGAATCCCAATTTTATGGATAATCCTTCTGATGTTGCGGTCGTTCAGGAAATTGAGTACGTAAGACGCGAATGCATTGTGTTCATAAGTTTCTTCGAGGACGAAAATCCTCTTGTATTTCGGCGCTTCCTCCAAAAGAAAGGCTTCGTCCACTGGACTTAGCGAGGAGGCGTTGACAATGGTCCCGCCGATGCCCCTGGACAGGAGACTGTCTTTGACGGCGAGACATTCCCGGAGCATGCTGCCTACGGCAAGGAAGAGATTTTCCCGCTCACCGCCCTGTTTCGGGGCAAACTGTTCAATTACAGTCCATTTTCCAAGCTCAAAAGGCTTCCGGTTTTCCAAGGTAAAGGCCACTTCCCGGGGAATCCGGATGACCACGGGCCCCCTGTCCCACGCCGCCGCCAGGTCAAGGACCTCCCGGAGTTCGTCGGTGGAGGCCGGGGAGATCACCGTAAAGCCGGGGATCATGAGGAACATGCCGATGTCGTAGAGCCCGTTGTGGGTCTTGCCGTCTTCGCCGACGACGCCCGCCCTGTCCACGACAAAACGGACCGGCAGATTCTGCAGGGAAACGTCGTGGATCAGCTGGCTGAACCCCCGCTGCAAAAATGTCGAGTAAATGCAGACCCAGGGTTTTTTGCCCGCCTTGGCCAGCCCCGCCGCGAAAGTCACCGCGTAGCCTTCGGAAATGCCGACGTCAAGGCCCCGTTCCGGAAATTCCCGGAAAAGGCGCTCAAGGCCCGTCCCTTTGACCATGCCCGCCGAAATGGCGTAGACAGTCTCGTCCTGGGCGGCGATCCGGGCCAGAGCCTCTCCGAAGACGCCCGAGTAGGTTTTCGTCCGTGAGAGCGGTTCCCCCGTATCGGGATCAAAGGGGGAAATGCCGTGGAATTTTTCCCGGTCTTCCTCGGCGAAGGCGTAGCCTTTCCCTTTCTGGGTACGCAGATGGATGAAAATAGGCCCTTCCATGCGCTTGATTTTTTTGAAGGTCTCGACCATCTCCTTGATGTTGTGCCCGTCTACGGGCCCGAAAAACTGAAATCCTAGGCTCTCGAGGGTGCTCAGGGGCGCGAAAAAGTTCTTGACCGAGAGCTCAAGCCTGTCGAGGGTGGGGAGCAAAAGGCCCTCCATTTTGATCTTTTTCATCAGCAGACGGGCTTCTTTCCGTAAGCTCAGATATTGTTCGCTGCCCATGATCCGTCCGAAAAATTTGGACAGGGAACCCACGTTTTGCCCGATGGACATTTCATTGTCGTTCAAAATCACGATCAGGTTTTTGTATTTGCCCCCGATATTGTTCAAAGCCTCTAGGGAATGGCCGTTTGCGACGGCGGCATCTCCGATGACGACGACGATCTTGCGGTCGGGACAGGCCAGCGCGATCCCCGAAGCCGCCGCCAAGGCGGTCCCCGCGTGTCCCGAAATAAAGGGATCCCAATCGCTTTCGGCGGGGTCCATAAAGGGGCCTATGCCGTGGCGCTGCCGGAGCGTCTGAAAGCGCTCCTCCCGTCCGGTCAGGATCTTGTGTACGTAGGACTGATGACCGACGTCAAAAAGCAGACGGTCTCTGGAAAAATCAAAGGCCGCGTGGAGGGCCAGCGTCAATTCCACGACGCCCAGATTGGAGGCGAGGTGGCCGCCGTTTTTGCTGACCGTTTCCACCAAAAGCGCGCGGATCCTGGCCGCTTCGTCGTTTAATTTGCTGTAATCCTCAGTGAAGTTCTTGTCCATTTTCTTTCCTCATTCCGGCTTTGTTGTGCGTCCTCTATATTATACACCAATTTCCGGAATTTTTTCAAAATTTTGTACAAATTTTCAGTTTTTTTTGTTTATACCTCCATGATGACCGGCAGGATCATCGGGTTTCTCTTGGTTTTGTTGTAAAAATACTTGGAAGCCGTGTCGCGGATCGTGGTCTTGAGCGCGCCCCAATCCCGTTCTTCCAGCATGTCCGAACCTTCGAGCTTTGCCTTCAGCGTATCGATGGCTTCTCTGATCATGTCGTCGGCCTCTTTGGCGTAGATAAAGCCTCTCGTCACGATCTCCGGGCCTTCCATGATCTTGTTGTTGTTTTTGTTCAAAATCAGCACAATGGTGACGACCCCGTCCTGGGAGAGCTGCTGCCGGTCCTTGAGAACAATGTTGCCGATATCGCCCACGCCCAGGCCGTCCACGAGGACGAAGCCCGCGTTGACCTTGCCCTTGACTTCGACCTGGCGCTTGGTCACCTCGACCTTGCAGCCGTTCTGGGTGATCAGGATGTTTTCGGCGGGAATGCCCGTTTCCATGGCCGATTTTTTGTGGGCCATGAGCATTTTCTGTTCGCCGTGAACCGGCATGAAATACCGGGGCTTGATAAGGTCCAGCATGAGCTTTTGCTCTTCTTTGCTGCCGTGTCCGGAGACGTGGATGCCCGCGATCTTTTTAAACACGACGTCGGCGTCGAATTTCATGAGATTATTGATATTGTTGGAAACGGCCTTTTCGTTGCCGGGGATGGGGGTCGCCGAAATAATGACGGTATCGCCCTGGCGGACTTTGATCTGCTTGTGCATGCCCTTGGCGATCCGGGAAAGGGCCGACATGGGCTCTCCCTGGGTGCCCGTGCAGATGATGACGACTTTGTCGTCGCGGTAGCGCTCCACGTCCGAAAGGCTGATCAGCGTGTCTTTTTTCATTTTGAGATAACCGAAATCCGAGGCGATTTCGAAGACCTTGACGAGAGAGCGCCCGTCTATGGCGACTTTCCGTCCGTATTCCTCGGCAGTCGTGATGACCTGCTGGAGCCGGTGCACATGGGAGGCGAAGGCCGCCACGATGATCCGGCCCTGGGCCTTGGCGAATTCCTGTCGGAACGCTTCCCCGACGGTCCGCTCCGAGGGGGTGAAGCCTTCGACTTCCGCGTTGGTGGAATCCGACAGCATAAGGTCCACGCCCGCTTCTCCGATCTGGGACAATCTGGCGAAATCGAGACTCTCATTGTCAATGGGCGTCAGATCCACCTTGAAATCTCCCGTATGGAACATATTCCCCGCGGGGGTTGAGACAAAGACGCTGTAGCTGTCGGCGATGGAATGGGTCACCTTGATGAATTCCACCGTGAAATATTTTCCCACCTTGATTTTGCTTCTTCCTTTGACCTCCTTCATCTTGGGAAGATTTTTCAGGAACCCGGGTCCCTCAAATTTTGATTTGGCGAGGGCCAGCGAGAGTTTGCCGCCGTAGATGGGCACGGAGCTGTCGATTTTCTGGTAGAGATAAGGGATGCCGCCGATATGGTCCTCGTGACCGTGGGTGACAAAGAGTCCCTTGATCTTGTCTTTGTTGTTTTCGAGGAAGGTGTAGTCGGGGATCACCAGATCGATCCCGAGAAGATTTTCATCGGGAAAGATCACCCCCGCGTCGATGATGATGATCTCATCGCGGTATTGAACCACCGTGATGTTTTTCCCCACCTCTTCGAGGCCGCCAAGGGGGATCACAAACATCTTTTCCTCTTTGCTGTTGATGGTTGCGGCGTCCTGCTGCTTTTTCGCCTCTTTCTCAGGCGCCGGCGCGGGTCCCGTCTTCTTCAGGGACTTGGCTCCGCCGTGGATATTCTGCAGGTTCTTTCTCCTGTCCGCGGGGGCGCCGGTGGCTTGGGGACCGCCTTTTTTGGCGTTCTTGGTCCCGTTCGCCTTCTTTTGCACATGTTTTGCGTTTTTGTTCATAATGTTGTTGTACCTACCTCCTTTGGTTGGTGTGATGATGGTTCGCGTTGCGTTTATGTCTTCTTTCTGTTTTCTTTTTTCGGCTCGGGCAGATTCCCCGCCTCGCTCTGTTCAAGTTCCTGATAAGCCTCGGGATGTTCCCGCCGGTCCTTGACGTCGAGGTATTTGTCGATAAAGAGTTTTGTCATGCCGCCCGCCATCTGGCCGCCGGAGCCCGCGCCCTCGAGGATGCAGACGAATACGATTTCGGGTTTTTCCACGGGGAAAAAGCCCGCCACCCAGGCATGGGTCAGCTTGGAATGCGGATTTTGCGCGGATCCGCTTTTGGCGGCGATCCTGAGATGGGGCGTGCGCAGAACCTTTGTGGTGCCGTTGTTTTCCTCCACGGCGCCGGTGATGGCGTCATCGACGGTCGTGTAATATTCGGGCTTGTAGCGGGTTTTGTCCACGAATTCCTCGGGTCCCCGGATCAGCTGTCCGGCGTCGCTTCCGAAGGGGACGAGTTTCATGCCCACATGGGGCGGATAGTACCAGCCTTTGTTGGCGAGGCGCGTGTAGACCATGGCCATCTGGATGGGCGTCACGGTCACGTAACCCTGTCCGATTGAGGAAATGACCGTATCTCCCGGAAGCCAGATCATTTTTGTCCTTTTTTTCTTCCATTCCTCCGTGGGCATGAGTCCCTTCCGCTCTCCGGGCACGTCGATATCGGTGCGGGCGTCAAGGCCGAAGTCTTTGGCCGTCTCCAGGAGCGGTTTGTAGCCCAATTGATGCGAAAGCTTGTAATAATAGGGATTGGCCGATTCGATCAGCGATTTGCGCATGTCCACGTAGCCGTGGCCGCCTGCCTTCCAGGCCCGGTATTTCCATTTGCCGATCGTGTAGACGCCGTTTTTGTCAAGGAATTTTTCCTTGGGGTTGACGCCCTGCTTCAAAAAGGTCATGGCCGAGATGACTTTGAAAATGGAACCCGGCGGGTATTCCCCGGCGATGGATTTGTTGGACAGGGGCTTTTGCGGGTCCGTGATGATTTTTTCCCAGTCTTCGTCGGAAATCTGGGCGCTGAACATATTGAGGGAATAGGTCGGGTAGCTGACGATCGTCAGAACCTCTCCGTTTTGCGGATCAAGGGCGATGAAGGCCCCCGAAAGCCCGTCTTTTTTGAACTGTTCCTCCATATAGATCTGGAGTTCCATGTCGAGCGTCATATAGAGGTCGTTTCCGGGAATTGGCTCCTTCCGGATATTGCTGATGTTCTGGATCTTGCTCAGGGCGTTGACTTCGATGTATTCCCTGCCGTCGCGGCCCTTGAGTTTTTCGTCATAGGAGCGCTCGAGCCCTTCCTTGCCGATCGTGTCCCGCTGGGAATAGCCCTTGTCCTTGAGCCGCTCGTATTCTTCCCGGGAGATCTTTTTCACGTAGCCTATGCTGTGGGAAGCGACGGAATCGTAGAGATAGCGCCTGCGGAAATAGGTCTGTACCTGAAGGTAGGGATAGTCGATGATTTTTTCCATCAACTTGTGGGCCTTCTCTTCGTCGAGATTCTCCAAAATCACGTTTTCCCGCGTGAAGGGGAAAATGTCCCCGTAGCGGATCCGCTTTTCGATATATTCCTCGGGGTAGCCGGTGACGGCGGCGATGGCCGCGATCTTTTCCGGGTCCCGTTCCCGCTCGTTCATGTAGACGAGGCGGTAACCCGCGCCGTTTGTGACGACGAGCCGTCCGTAACGGTCGTAGATCTTGCCTCTGGGGGCGGGGATGGTCTTTTCCTTGACCCGGTTGCGCTCGGCGAGACTCGCGTATTTGTCTTCGTTGAAGACCTGCAGCTGGATCATTCTCAGCGCGAGCAACACAAAAACCACGGCGATCAGGCCTTTGAAGATCTCTTCCCGCCTGCTTTCGTCTTCGCTCAATTTGACGTCGCTTTTTCTTTTGTTGATGTTTTTCATAGCGTTTCCTTACTGGGTCCTCGTGATGATCCCTCTGGTGAGCAGATAATTCATGACAAGAAAGCCCAGGAGATTGCCCGCGATCCACCGGAGGGAGAGCGCCCGGTAATTGAGGGCGCAGTAGAGGGCCAGTTGCACGAGGGTCACAGCCAGCATGCTTTTCCGGTTGTAGCCCACATTGACATAAATAAAGTCAAACGCAAAAAACCCGATGGAAAGGGTGATAAAAATCCGGATAAAATTGTCCGTTTGCAGGGAGAGCAGAATGCCCAGCGCGATCAGGCCCACCACGGCATAGCGCTTTTTCATATTGACCAGATAGGAAAAGAACGGCAGCGATATCACCATCAGGCTGTTGTTCAATGGCAGACTGGCCTCGATCAGGACGAGGATAAAAAACAATATGACGAACATTCTTTCTCCAATGCCGGTTTAATGAAACGTGAAACTGTTTTATTTTGTAATGACGTTGATCCGGTTGTTCAAATCGTCTTTTTCGATCATATTCTTGATGTTGAGGTATTGACCGATCTTCCAGGCGATGTAATAATCCTCGGGATTGTATTCCAGCAGACTTTCATCGACTGATTTTGCATCTGATGAATTCCGGACATTTTTGTATCCCCGGCTTTTGAGCTCTTCGGCGGCTTTTTTGGCGGCGTCCCCTTTGCCGTAGACCGCGATCTCAAAGGAAATCTTTTCCTCTTTGCCCAGGATCACGACGATATTGGCCAGCGTCGGGATGCTGACGTCGTTTTTGATTTTGATGTATTTTTCCGCGAGCTCCATAACGACTTCCTGGGCCTTTTCTTTCGAGATATCCCGCAGGACGACATAGCTTGTGTCCGAGGGCGTGTCGTTATTGGCCGCGTTATATTTCATCTTGAGGTCCGCGGCGATTTTTTCCCCGGTCTTTTTGGCGTAGCCCACCTTGCCGTTGGCGTTCAAAATATCGACAATGATGTTTTCGTTGCTGGCGGCCACGGTCGTGTGCTCGTAATAGAGCTCCTCAAAGAGGTGGGCGAGGCTTGAGGTCAAAATGACGCGCTTGTCGTCTATGGTCGCCTCCGGCGCCATTTTCTGGTTTTTCACGTCGAGCCGGACCTCGCCTTTTTTGATGCGCTTGACTTCGTCGACCCGCTCGGGGAGGACTTTATTGACGGCGTCCAGGACCTGGGCGTCGCTCTGCTTTTCGGCGATTTCTCCGAAAGTTTCGTCTTTGTTGGCGTTGACCGCGAAGGGGATTACGAGGGCCAGCTTGTTTTCATAGACCACGATCAGGTTCTGATTGCCGATCACGAGCTGCTTTTTTGTGGTGTCCAGGATCACGGGCTTCGCGTTTGTCAGTTTGCGAAAGAGAATAAACGCCAAAACGGCGATAATCGCCATGGTAATCAAAATCTGAAAGAGTTTGGAATCCCTTCTGGCGCCGCTCTTCGTTCTTACCATCGTATTTTTGTTTTCTCCTGTTTTAGCCATTTGACGTCAACATCTCCTTTTCAATTGAATGGATCATGACCCGCCGGATCGTGTTGATCTGTGCGGGAGCGGAGCAGCCCTCTCCGATCCGGATCCTTGTCTTCAGATAATTTTCGCTGTAGCCGTAAAGAAAGCCGCCTTTTTCCGCTTCGATCAGCACGGAAAGCGTTCTGCCGACATATTTTTCCCTGGCCGCGGCGGCCAGGCGTTTTTTTCGTTCGCCCAGTATTCTTGCCCGTTCCCGCTTGATCTCGCCCGGCGCCTTGTCGGGAAGGGCGGCGGCCGCCGTATGTTCCCTGTCGGAATAGGGAAACACGTGAAGACCCGCGAAACCGATTCTTTCGATGAGCTCACAGGTGTTTTGGAACATACGGTCCGTCTCTCCCGGAAAGCCCACGATGACGTCTCCGGTAAATTCCATCAGCGGAACCGCCGATTTCAAGGCTGTCAGACCCCGTTCGATGGTCTTTGCGTCATAATGCCGCTTCATATTGCGTAAGACCGTATCGTCGCAGGACTGGAGCGAGACGTGCAAATGCGGCATAAGCGTCTTGTGCCGGAACAGGCGGATAAAGTCGTCGTCGATCTGGTCGGGGTAGACGGAGCCGATCCGGATCCGCTCGATGAGGTTTTCTTCGAGAATTTTTTCCATGGCTGCCGTAAAATTCAGTTTTTCCGGAAGATCAAGGCCGTAGGCCCCGAGATTGATTCCGATCACGATGGCTTCCTTGTAGCCTTCGGCCGCGACGGTCTTGATTTCCTCAAGGACGTGTCGCAGGTCGCGGGAGCGGCTTCTCCCTCTGGCGAAGGGAATTTTGCAGTAGGCGCAGAAATTGTCGCAGCCGTCCTGGATCTTGATGTAAGCCCGGGACATTTCGCGGTAGAGCGCGGGTTCCGATTCCCGGTACCGCCCCCCGGAAAAGACCGGATCCGAAAGAAATCTCGGTTGCGTCGCGGTTTCAGGATTTTCCTCGAGGGCGAGGATCAGCGAAAGGAGATTTTCCTTTCCGCTGTTTCCGACGATATAGTCGATTTCCGTCATGGGGAGCAGGTCTTTGCCGTTGGTCTGGGCATAGCATCCCGTCACGATGAGTTTGCTGTTTTGGTTGGTTTTCTTTGCCCGGCGCAGCATATTGCGGCTTTTCTTGTCGGCAATACTGGTGACCGTGCAGGTGTTGACAATGTAGTAATCCGCTTCCCGGCTGAAGTCCACAATCTCAAAGCCGTGTCTCAGAAGCTGGTTTTTGACGCTTTCGGTTTCATACTGGTTGACTTTGCAGCCCAGCGTATAGAAAGCGGCCCGTTTAGCTGTATACATGAAACAAAATTCCTCCTGTCACAACGGCCGCGGTTTCAGCCCGCAGGATCCTTTTCCCAAGCGTCACGATCCGCGCGCCCTTTTCTTTGAAAAGCGCGATCTCTCCCGGGTCGAAGCCCCCCTCGGGACCGATGACGACCAGAATGGAACCGGGCGTTCCCGGAAAATTCGCGAGGGCTTCTTTGAGGCTCAGGTCCTCTTCGCTTTCATAAGGAACCAAAATGAGATCATAAGCCTCGTAATCAAGGGCTTCCGGCGTTTCGAGGGCCGTGATTCGCACTCTGCGGACGCCCCGGCATTGCTTCAGCGTCTCGTCGGCGATCTTCTGCCATTTGGAGATTTTTTTCGTCCGGGCGTCCTCCCCCTCGAGCCGGACGACGACGCGCCTGGTCAAAAGGGGAATCACTGCCTCAACGCCCAATTCCGCCAGCTTTTGTACCGCAAAACCCATCTTGTCGTGTTTCAACACGCCCAGGGCCATATGGACCCGGATTCCCTGGGCATAGACGTCGGGGCCTGTTTTCTCCACGGTAAGCAAAATCTTTTCCGGCGCCACGGCGGAAACGGCGGTGTAATATTCTTTTTCCCCGTCCACGGCCCGGATCTTATCGCCCGGTACGATCCGGAACACGTCCCGCAGGTGGTGGATATCTCTCTTATCGGTAATCGCTATTTCATTTTCCCCGATGTTCTCTTCCGTGATGACGACGCTGATCAAAGCGCTCACCTATATGATCTCTTCGTTCTGCATAAAATCGTACAACGTCGTCTCCTGCAGAATCTTTTTCATGGCTTTGTCCATCTTGTCCCAGATGCAGTTTGTGTTGCAATTTTCCTCGCAGGCGGTCTTCTTGTCGCTGTCTTCGTTGCAGTCGATGACCCGCCCCTCTTCGTCGAGGATTTGATAAATCTCGTAGAGCGTCACGGCGGCGGGGTCCTTGATCAGCTTGTAGCCGCCGTAGGGGCCCCGTTTGCCCTCCACGATCCCGTCATTTTTCAATTTGAAAAGAATCTGTTCCAGATACTGGGATGATGTGTCCTGAACTTCCGAAATTTCCCTGATCCGAACGAGTCTGCCGTCTTTGGAGTTTTCGGCGATGTAGGCGACGGCCCGCAATCCGTATCTGACTTTCGTACTGATTCTCATGCTGTTCTCCTCTCTGTCCTGTATTCATGGATCAACTGTCGGAATCTCCGAGCAGATTGCCGTAATATCCTCTTTTGAAATGCCTGTAGGCTTTTTCGGTCACGACCCGGCCCCGGTTCGTCCGCTTGAGGTAACCGATCTTGACGAGGTAAGGCTCGTAGACCTCCTCGAGGGTCCTGCGGTCCTCGCCCAGAAGCAGCGACAGCGTCGTTATCCCCACGGGCCCGCCGCCGTAGTTGTCGATAATGGAAATGATGATATCCCGGTCGAGGTCGTCGAGGCCCTTTTCGTCGATTCCCAAAAGCTCCAGGGCCTGCATGGCGCAGTCTCTGTCGATGACGCCGTTTCCCCGGGTTTCGCAGTAATCCCGGACCCGCTTCAGAAGTTTGTTGGCGATACGGGGCGTGCCTCGGCTTCGGCTGGCCAAGACGTCGGCGCCCTCGGTCTCCATGTGGACGCCCAGGATCCGGGCGCCGTTCATGAGGATTGTCCGGATTTCCGCCGTCGTGTAAAATTCCATGCGGTGCGTGACGCCGAATCTGTCCCGCAAAGGGGAGCTCAAAAGGCCCGCCCGGGTCGTCGCCCCGATCAATGTAAAATTGGGGAGTTCAATCCGGACTGATCGCGCGGAAGGCCCCTTGCCGATGATGATATCGAGTTCCTTGTCTTCCATGGCCGGGTAGAGGATTTCCTCCACGGTATTGTTAAGGCGGTGGATTTCATCGATAAATAAAATGTCGTTTTCCTCAAGGGAGGTCAGGATGGCGGCAAGATCGCCCGCCCGCTCGAGAACGGGTCCCGAGGTGATCTTGATGTGAACGCCCATCTCGTTTGCGATGACGCCCGCGAGCGTCGTCTTTCCCAGTCCCGGGGAGCCGTAGAGCAGGATGTGGTCCAGCGTGCTCCCTCTTTTTTTGGCGGCCTCTATGGTGATCAGCATTTTTTCCTTCAGCGTTTCCTGCCCGATGTATTCGTCGAAGGTCTTGGGTCTGAGCGTCGATCTGATCTCGACCTCCAGCGCTTCGTCCTCCTCCTCGTCGGATACGAGACTTTCGATCCGGGCCGCTTTCGTCAGAAGGTCCTTGTCGTCTTTTTTCACGTGTACTCCCTTATACGGGGGCTTACCAGTATATGCTGATCAGGTATTGGAAAAATCCGATCACAGCCCCCAATACGGCGCCGATAAGCTCTATGGATTTCAGTTCCCTGCTGGTCAGCGTCCAGGTCATGGTTTCAAGCTCGTCCAGAGAGAAACTGTCGACATTTTTCGCGATAATGTCCTTGAGGTTGCCGGCGATGTCCACATGGCTCAGCATGGCTTCGATCAGGCTGTCCTTGTGCGAAAGGATCTCGTCGCGGATTTTGATCCGGATTTTTTTCATGACCTCGGGGACCATCAGCGGTTGCAGCATACGAAAATGCCGCGCGAAGATGTCCTTCATCCGCTTGTCCAATATTTCGTCGATCTGACGGGCCATTTCCCGCTCGAGGTCTTTGTCCGCCAGTTTTTCGCGGATATCCTGCGAGGAAATCAGGTTTTTCGCGATGACGTCGCCGATATTTTCCGCCAGTTCCCGCCGGCGTTTGGGGATCAATCCCTGAATCAATCCGAAAAATACGGGTCGGTGGGGGCGGAAGAGCATTTTAACCGCCACATAGTTCGTGAGCCACCCGATGACGGCTCCGATCAATACGATGGAAACGGGTCTGATATAAACTTCCCAGGACATATTTCCTTCTCCGGCGAAACGCTTCATGATTTATTTTATTATACACGAAATATTCGCTTTTCACAAATATTTTTCCGATAAAATTCAAATTTTTCCGCGCGAATGAAGCGGAGGCGGTGTAAAACCGCCTCCTGGGATTTTCGCCTTATTCTTCTTCGCCGCCTGATGTTCCGTATTTGTCCAGCAATTCCTGATTTTCTCTTTTTTCCTCTTCGATTTCGATTTTCTTGATCGAGAGTTTTACGCGCTGCTTTTCTCTGTCAATGTCGACGATCTGAGCCTTGACGGTCTGGCCTTCTTTGAATTTCTCCCGGATGTCTTTGATGAAGTCGCGGGAAACGAGCTGTACGGGGATGAAGCCGTCCACGCCCTTCACGAGGTTGATGAAAAGCCCGAAGTCCATGACGGTCTTGATTTCCTTCTCGACGGTCTGGCCTACTTTCAGCACATCCATGGCCTCTTCCCAGGGACTCTTCGTGAGGTTCTTGATGCTGGCCTTGATTTTCTTGTCGGCAAGGTTGAGCTCCGTGATGACAAATTCCACCTCGTCTCCTTTGGCGAATTTCTTTTTGCTCTCGTCCTGCCACTGATAGTCGGACTGATGAACGAAAACGTCTATGCCGGGCTCGATCTCCGCGAAGAGACCGAAGGGTTTAATGCCGGCCACGCGCCCTTTGAGGACGGTTCCGACTTTATATTTGTCTTCCACCGACAACCAGGGATCGTCGCTGAGCTGCTTGATGCCCAGCTTCAGCCGTCTGCCTGTTCCGTCAAAATCGAGGATCCGCACTTTGACCGCGTCGCCGACTTTGACGTAATCCTCAAGGTTGATCCGCTTTTTGTTCCAGGTGAAGTCCGAAATGTGGACAAGACCCTCCACGCCTTCAATAACCTGCACAAAGACGCCGTAGTGCATGATGCGGGTAACGATCCCGTCGACGTCCTGGCCGACCTCGTAGGTCTCCGCGAACAGCTCCCAGGGATTTTTTTCCGTTTCCCGGATCGAGAGCTTGATGTTCTTTTTCTCGGGATCGAGGGAAAGGATTTTCGCCTGGATCTCATCGCCCGCCTTGTATCGGTCCGAGAGCTTGTCGAGCTTCTTCCAGGAAACTTCCGAGATATGAATAAAGCCGTGAAGCGCCCCGATCGCGACTGAAAGGCCGAAATCAAGCACTTTTGTAATCACACAGCTTACGATGTCGCCGACGGCCAGTTTGGCAAATTCCTCGTCGGTGACCTTGTTCAGGAGATCCTTGCGTGAAAAGGTTACTTTCCGTCCTCTGGGCCCCTTCTGGGCCGTGATGTCTTTCACGATCACATCAAATTCTTTGCCTTCGGCCGCGGCTTCCTCGTCCTTGCCGATGCCCGAGAGCGAATTGGGCAAAAAGCCCTGAATCTCGCCGTGCTGGGCGATATAGCCGCCTTTTACGCGTTTGAGGATCTTTATCACGATGGGATCTTTGGTCTCAAAGGACTTGTCGATGCTCTGGTTGCTCTCCTCCATCAGGATTCTTCTTCTGGAGCCGATCAGGAAATCTCCGTCCTCGGTTTCTCCTATCAGCAGGACTTCCACTTCGTCGCCCTTCTCATAGCCTTCCAGCTCGTCGGCTTTGATCCGGACGCTCGTGCGCTGACCGGGAACATCAAGGTAAACGAAGTTTCTGTCTTTTTGTGAAACGGTTCCCGTTACCCTGATCTTTTGCGTCTCGTCGGTCGGTAAGTAGTCCTGCAGTAATGTTTCAAATTCTTCATAGTTGTCATTTGTGGCCATTCTAAGGTCCCCCTTGATTTTATTTTCTATGCTGACAATAATTTCTTCCGGTGTTGAAGCTCCAGCGGTAATGCCCACCACATCCGGCGGGCGGAACCAGGAGGGCAGGATGTCGCCTTCGTCCTGCACGAAGTAGCTGCGCGGGTTGATCGCCTTGCAGATATCGTACAATTTACGCGTGTTTGAGCTGTTTTTACCGCCTACAACCACCATAATATCGACTTTTCCGGCGAGCTCCTCAGCTGCGACCTGCCTTATTTGTGTTGCCCCACATATTCTATCAAATATTTTGACATTTGGGAAATGATTTTTTAAAAATTTTTCAATTTCCAGAAAATTCTTTTTGTTGAGCGTCGTCTGGGTCAGGACCGCGTATTTTTTCGCGGGATCGAGATCGGCGTTTCTGAGCTCGTCAAGATCCTTGAAAATGTTGATCCGTTCCCCGAAAGAGACAATCCCCGATACCTCGGGGTGATTTTTGTCGCCGATAAACAGGGTGTCATAACCCTGTGACTCCATCTCAATCAGGATATTGCGTACGTTTGAGACAAAACCGCACGTAGTGTCATATATTTTGACTCTGTTTTGCTCCAAAATGTTATAAATTTCTTTTGTGGTCCCGTGGGCCCGGATAATGACCACATCGTCAGGCGCGAGGGTCACGGCCCCCGAGAGGACGTCTTCTTCCTCTATGGTCTTCAGGCCCAGATCCGCCATTTTTTTCACGACGTGCTCGTTATGGACCAGCATGCCCAAGATATAGATATTTTTCCCGCTCCCCTCGTGAGTCACCGCGCCATAGCACTTTTTGATGGCCGTCGCGACCCCGAAGCAGAGCCCCAAATGTTCCGACCTTACGATTTCCATGGATCACCTTCGTCTTTTGCTTTTTTCTACGGTATTCCTACGCGAATCCCTGTACGTCTTTTTTTTCTCTTGGTTACTTTATTAAATGTACGAAGTAAGCGTTTTGCTTCTTTTTCTCTTTGTCGAATCTCACTCCTCGTTGAATTTTTTGACTTCGATCAGATCGGTCAACGCCTCCAGCATGCTTTCCTCGTCGGGCCCGTCGGCGATGAGTTCCAGCTCGCGCCCCTGCTCGGCCGCCAGCAACATGAGTCCCATGATGCTCCTGCCGTTGACTTCCTCGTCCTTGCAGCGGACCTTGATCTCCGACTGGTAGTTCGTGATGAGCTGGACAAAGAGCGACGCGGGCCTTGCGTGCATACCCGCCTTGTTTTGGATCACAACGGTTCTTGTCTTCATCGGAAATCACGACTCCTCCAAAAAGAATCGTTGGCGTTGGGCTCGTGAAAAACATGTTCTGAATCGACACTTTTTGTACAAATATCGTTTTTTGTGAAAAAATTCTTTTTCGACTGCTTTGTTTGTGAAACGATTAAATTTTGCATATTATTTATTATATATCATTTTCCTTTTTTTTTCAATTCTTTTAATCCGGGAAAGAAAAATATTGAATAAAAGAATTTGTTGTGCTACAATCAAAAGGTAAAAATTCAGGGACTTATCCCTGTAACCATAAGGCAGTATACACGCAAAAATATTTTATCATGATGAGAAGGGGGTTATATGATGAACACGATGTTGGACTTGTTTGGCGTGGACTATTTTTCCGAGCTGGAGCTGAAAAGCCGCGTGCCCGGACCTGTTTTCAAGAAATTCAAAGCGGTGCAGGTCGGGAAGGAAGAATTGTCCCTGGAAGTAGCGGATGTAATCGCCAACGCGGTAAAAAACTGGGCCACCGAGAGGGGCGCCACCCATTTTACCCACTGGTTTCAGCCGCTGACGGACCTGACGGCGGAAAAGCATGAATCCTTTGTGACGGCCAATCCCGACGGGACCGTATTGTCCCAGTTTTCCGGAAAAGAAATCATCAAAGGGGAAACGGACGCGTCTTCTTTTCCGAGCGGAGGCCTGCGGGCGACGTTTGAAGCGAGAGGAAACACAATCTGGGATACGAATTCCCCGATGTTTATCCGGGGCGCGGGGACCGCGAGGACCCTTTATATCCCGACGGCCTTTATCGGCTACAACGGCGAGGCCCTCGACAAGAAAGTGCCGCTGTTGAGAGCCGCCCAGGCCCTGAACACGCAGGCGCTCCGGGTGCAGAGACTCCTTGGGGATACGGAAACGAGCCGGGTTGACGTGACGCTGGGTTGCGAGCAGGAATACTTCCTGATCGACAAGGCCTTTTATGACAGACGGCAGGACATCGCTCTGGCAGGTCGGACTTTATTCGGAAGCCTTCCGCCCAAGGGCCAGGAACTGAGCGATCACTATTACGGGACCATCAAGGACAGAGTCAAGACCTTCATGGGCGAACTGGACCAAGAACTCTGGAAGATCGGACTTATCGCCAAGACGGAACACAACGAAGTTGCGCCGAATCAGTTTGAGCTGGCGCTGATGTTTTCCACGGTAAATGTCGCCGTAGACCAGAACCACCTCGTGATGGATACGATCAAGAAAGTCGCCACGAGACACGGTCTGGCCGCCCTTTTGCATGAAAAACCCTTTGAGGAGATCAACGGCTCCGGTAAGCACTGCAACTGGTCGCTGGCCACCGATACAGGCGTGAACCTCCTCGATCCCGATACGCTGACCAAGGACAATCTCCAGTACTTCCTGTACATCACGGCCGTCATCGAAGGCGTGGACCGCTACGCGGACATCCTTAGGAGTACGACCGCCACTCCCGGAAACGACCACAGACTGGGCGGACACGAAGCTCCGCCGGCCATCATTTCCATCTTCCTCGGGGATCCGCTGACGAATCTTCTCGAAAACGTCGAGCATTTCGAAAGCGCCAAGGGCGGAGAGGAAACGATCTCCGTGGGCGCGCTGATTCCCAAATTCGAAAAGAACTTCTCCGACAGAAACCGGACGTCCCCCTTCGCCTATACCGGCAACAAGTTTGAGTTCAGAATGCCCGGTTCCAGCGCGGCCGTATCGACCCCGATGTTTGTCATCGCGACCATCGTGGCCGACATCCTCAAAGAATACGCCGACATCCTCGAGAAGGTAAAGGGACCCATCAAACCCGCCATCATCAAGCTCGTCAAAGAACATTACGCGAAACACAAGAGAATCGTCTTCAACGGCAACGGCTACGACGAGGCTTGGGTCAAGGAAGCGAAGAAACGCAAGCTGTCCAACCTGGCCAATACCGTGGAGGCCCTCCCCGTATACACGAGAAAGGACACCGTGGAGCTTTTCGAGCGGCACAAGGTCCTGACCGGCGCTGAGCTCAAATCCCGTTACGAAGTCTATGTGGAACGCTATGACAAACAGTCCAACATCGATCTTTCCATCGCGATCCGCATGGCGAAAAACGAGATCTATCCCTCGGTCGTAAAATATGTGACGAAGATTTCCAAGATGATCGTCACGGTAGCCCAGGCCCTGGGAGACGCGAAATACCTGAAATATGACAAGGAGCACCTCGAAAAAGTCCTGAAGCTTAAGACGGCGCTCAAGGACACGATCAGCGACCTGAGCAAGGGACTCGAAAAGGCCGACGGCACCGAGGACACCTACAAACGGGCCCTCGTGTACCGGGACGAGCTGTTCCCCATTTACGACAAGATGCGCGGCATCGTGGATCAGCTGGAGCTTCTGGTGGACAAGAGCGACTGGTCCATCCCCACTTACTACGATCTGTTGTTCAAGCTGTAAGAAATTCCGGAAAAAAGGGAGAAAAGAAGGGGCCGTCCGGCGGGGCGGCCTTTTTTTTGAAAAAAGTGGAAAAAATCGAAAAAATGCTTTCATTTTTATGAATAATGTGCTATACTATTAAAGTTCGCTGAGCAAAGCGGGCTTTGCTTTGCATGGCATATATTAGTGAAGGAGGTGCGAAAGTTCGTGGCGTCTGATAAAATAAGAATTTACTTGAAGGCTTACGATCATTTCCTCTTGGACGAATCCGCAAAGAAGATTGCTGAAGTGGCAAAAAAATCGGGGGCTGATATCGCGGGACCCATGCCCTTGCCGACAAACATCAAAAAGTACACGGTGTTGCGGTCTGTTCATGTGAACAAGGATTCCCGGGAGCAGTTCGAAATGCGTATTCACAGAAGAATGATCGAGATCAACAATTCCACACAGAAGACAATACCATCATTAATGGCAGTTAACTTACCAGCCGGTGTTGGAATAGAAATCAAGCAAATCTGATTTTGCCTGATTTTTCAGGAAAACATCTTTTGGACGGAATTCTTAAGAGAATTTTTGGAGACACGATGAGAAATCATTGGAAACAATGATCTGATGATTCTTACAGAATAATACAAGTTGATGCTTTTTTTAAAGCCGGTGGGGAGAACCACCAGGCGGCGTTGTCAACCAATATATTATTTGATGGAGGTAAATGAAAGATATGACAGGAATTTTAGCGAAAAAAATCGGTATGACACAGATATTCGAAAACGGAAAGCTTGTTCCGGTTACGGTCGTAGAGGCGGGACCCAACTACATCCTGCAGAAAAAGACCGTGGAATCGGACGGCTATACGGCGATCCAGCTGGGTTTTGACGAAAAAAAGGAAAAAAACACGACAAAACCGATTCTGGGAATCTTTAAAAAGGCCGGGGTCAAGCCCCAGCGCTTTGTAAGAGAAATGCGGGTGGATTCTGTGGACGGCTTCGAACTGGGACAGGAGATCAAGGCGGATGTCTTTACGGGCGTCGAGTATGTTGACGTTGTCGGGACTTCCAAAGGTAAGGGAACCTCGGGCGTCATGAAGCGCCACGGCTTTTCCGGAAACCGGGCGTCCCACGGCGTATCCCTCAATCACAGACTGGGCGGATCCATCGGTATGTCTTCGACGCCGAGCGAGGTGCTCAAAGGAAAACGCATGGCCGGCCGGCACGGAAACGCGACGGTGACGGTGCAGAACCTCAAGATCGTCAAGATCGACGCGGACAACAACCTGATCCTGTTGAAGGGAGCGGTACCCGGCTCCAAAAACGGATATATCGTATTGAAACCCGCAGTGAAAAAAATCGGTCAGCAGGGGTAAAGGAGGAAAATAATGGCAGTGTTAACGATATATAATATCGCCGGGGAACAGACCGGCACGGTGGAAGCGAAAGACACGGTATTCGGGATTACGCCCAACAAGTCGGTGCTGCATGAGGTGCTCGTAGCGGAACTGGCGGCCTCGAGATCCGCCACGGCCTCTACGAAGACGAGAGGCGAAGTTAGAGGCGGCGGCAGAAAGCCCTTCAAGCAGAAAGGCACGGGTCGCGCCCGGCAGGGAACGATCAGGGCGCCGCACATGGTAGGCGGCGGCGTTGTCTTCGGACCCAACGGCCGGATCTATGAAAAGAAAGTCAACAAAAAAGTAAGACGCCTGGCGCTGGTTTCGGCCCTGTCGGAAAAGGCGGCCAACAATCAGATCGTGGTTTTGGACGGATCCGTCGAGACCCCGAAAACCAAGACCATCATCAATCTGACGAAGAAACTGGACGCGCCCACAAAGCAGCTTTTCGTTGTGGACGACCTGGCGGAGGACAAGGACTACAAACTCTACATGTCCGCCCGGAACCTGGAAAACGCCGTCGTGCTGCAACCCAACGAACTGGGCGTGTACTGGCTGTTGAAACAGGACAAGGTCATCATGACGAAAGAGGCGCTCGCGACGTTAGAGGAGGTGCTCGGATAACCATGACAGCTTATGATATCATCAAAAAACCCGTAGTAACGGAAAAGAGCGACATGCTCAAAAGAGAATACAACAAGTATACATTTGAAGTGAACACCAAGGCAAACAAAATCGAGATCAAGAAAGCGGTCGAGGAGATCTTCAAAGTGAAAGTCGTATCCGTGGCGACGACGACGAAAAAGCCCGTCACCAAGCGGCACGGCATGAAACTCTACAAGACGTCTCCGATCAAGAAGGCCATCGTGAAGCTGGCCGACGGCAACAGCATCGAGGCGCTCAAATAGACAGGGGCCCGCAAAGGCCGAATATAGGTCGACAAAATTGGAGGTAAAAAAGTAAAATGGCAATCAGAAAAATGAAACCCATGACCAACGGGACAAGAGGCATGTCAAGGCTGGTCAACCGGGAATTAGACGACGTAAGACCTGAGAAAACCCTGACGGTCCCCTTGAAATCTTCCTGGGGAAGAGACAATTACGGACACCGGACCACAAGAGACAGACAGAAAGGACACAAGAGATTATACCGGATCATCGATTTCAAAAGAAACAAGTTCGATATCCCCGCCAAAGTGGCGACCATTGAATATGATCCCAACAGAACGGCGAATATCGCCCTCCTGCATTACGCCGACGGGGAAAAGCGCTACATTCTGGCCCCCAAGGGTCTGAAGCAGGGCGACACGGTACTCTCCGGCACAAAAGCGGAAATCAAACCCGGAAACGCCCTCAAGATCAAAGATATGCCCGTGGGCGTACAGATCCACAATCTGGAGCTGCAGAAAGGCAAAGGCGGCCAGCTGGTAAGATCGGCGGGCGTCGCGGCCCGGCTTGTGGCCAAAGACGGGACCTACTGCCATGTGGAGCTTCCTTCGGGAGAGCTCAGGCTCATTCACGGCGAGTGCATGGCCACCATCGGCGAAGTCGGAAACTCGGAGCACAGCCTCGTGGAAATCGGAAAAGCCGGCCGGAACAGACATATGGGCAGACGTCCCCATGTCAGAGGCGCGGTCATGAATCCCGTGGATCATCCGCACGGCGGCGGCGAGGGCAAGAATCCCGTCGGGAGAAAATCCCCGCTGACCCCCTGGGGCAAACCGGCCCATGGCGTGAAGACCAGAGGCAAGAAGACAACTGACAAATTCATCGTCAGAAGAAAGAACGAGAAATAAGACAAGGAGGACGTATAGAGAATGGCGAGATCATTAAAGAAAGGACCCTTCTGTGATCATCATCTCATGAAAAAAGTGGAAGACGCGGTCGCGGCCCAGAACACCAAGGCAGTGATCAAAACCTGGTCGAGACGCTCGACCATATTCCCCAATTTCATCGGGCTGACCTTCGGGGTATATAACGGAAAGAAGCATATTCCGGTGCATGTGACCGAGCAGATGGTCGGACATAAGCTGGGGGAATTCGCCCCGACGCGTACCTACAGAGGCCACGGAGCGGCAAAAGACGCCAAGAGCGACAAGAAACCGCAGCAGGCGCAGTAACAAGCAAATGATTGACAGAATGTAAGGAGGTTTTGCGAGTGGAAGCAAAAGCAATCACCAAGTATGTCAGAATGTCTCCCCAGAAAGCGCGTCTTGTCGCGGATCTGGTCAGGGGCAAGGAAGTTTTGAAGGCCCTGGACATACTGGAATTCACCAATAAAAAGGCGGCAAAGATCATCAAGAAAACCTTGAACTCCGCCATGCACAACGCGACAAACAACTTCAAAATGAACGAGGACAAGCTTGTGGTATCAGAAATCCTCATCAATCAGGGTCCGGTCCTGAAGCGCCTGATGCCCAGAGCCCAGGGCAGAGCGGACATCCAGCGCAAACCCACGGCCCATGTGACCGTAGTGGTGGCGGAAGTCGAAAAAGAAGCGGAAAAGAAAGCGGAACCCGGGACCGAAGTGAAAGCTGCGGACAAAAAGAAAGCCGAAGCGAAGACGGACGAAGTGAAGGCATAAGGAGGTAAGAATCTAAGTGGGACAAAAAGTAGACCCTCGCGTACTGAGACTGGGCATCACAAGGACCTGGGACTCCAACTGGTACGCGGATAAAAAAGAATACGCGAAATTCTTTCATGAAGATATCAAAATCAGAGAATGCGTGAAAAAAGATTATTATCACGCGGGCATTTCCAAAATCAAGACCGAGCGGACATCCCCCTCGAGCGTCGTCGTGATCATTTACACGGCCAAGGCCGGGATCATCATCGGCAGAAAGGGCGCGGAGATCGACAGCCTCCGGGTAAAGCTCGAACAGCTGACGAAAAAGAAAGTGACCGTAAAGGTCCAGGAAGTCAAAGATTTCAGTAAAGACGCCCTTTTGGTCGCCGAAGGCATCGCCGCCTCCATCGAGAAGCGCATCGCCTACAAGAGAGCCGTGAACCAGGCCATTATGCGGGCCATGAAAGCGGGCGCCAAGGGAATCAAAGTCAAGGTCGGCGGAAGACTCAACGGCGCGGAAATCGCCCGTGAGGAATGGTCCGTGGAAGGCAGCGTGCCCCTCCATACCTTGAGAGCCGATATTGACTACGCGGTCACCACGGCCCACACAACCTACGGGGCCCTGGGGATCAAAGTCTGGGTGTTCAACGGCGAGGTACTTCCCGCCAAAGTCTCCGATGAAGCGGACGACGCGAAGGCCCAGAAAGAAGGAGGTAAGGATTGACATGTTGATGCCGAAAAGAACAAAGCACAGAAAAATGTTCCGGGGCAGAATGACCGGCAAGGCCCAGCGGGGCAACACGGTCACATTCGGTGAATTCGGCCTGCAGGCGTTGGAACCCTCCTGGATCTCCAACAAACAGATCGAGGCCTGCCGTGTGGTGATCAACCGGACATTCAAGAGAGAAGGAAAAGTCTATATCCGGATATTCCCCGACAAACCCATTACCGCGAGACCCGCCGGGGTCCGGATGGGAAAGGGAAAAGGAAACGTCGAAGGCTGGGTATGCGTAGTACGGCCCGGCAGAGTGATGTTTGAAGTATCCGGCGTCAGCGAGGCCGTGGCCGTGCAGGCGTTCCGGAAAGCTTCCATGAAACTCCCGATCAGCTGCAAAGTGATCAAACGGGAGGCGCAGCCGCAGGCGGCGCAAATCGCAGAAAATGGTGGTGAGAACTGATGAGAGCCAGCGAAGTCAGAGAAAAAACAACGGAAGACTTGGTCGTAAAAAGCAAAGAATTGAAAGAGGAATTGTTCAACTTGAAGTTCCAGCTTTCATTGGGTCAACTGACAAATACAGCGAAAATCAGACAGATCCGCAGAGAAATCGCCAGAATCAACACGGTTCTGGGGGAAAGATGAGCAAGGAGGCCCTATTTTGAGAAACGATAGAAAAGTCAGAGAAGGCGTCGTAGTTTCGGACAAAATGGAAAAGACCATCGTAGTTTCCATCGAAACCATGATTTTGCACCCGATCTACAAAAAAAGAGTCAAAAAGACAACGAAATTCAAGGCCCACGACGAGAACAACACGGCCAAACCCGGCGACAAGGTCCGGATCATGGAAACCCGCCCCCTGAGCAAGGACAAAAGATGGCGGCTCGTGGAGATTCTGGAAAAGGCGAAATAAATCTTATTGTTGAGTAGATAAACGAAGGAGGAAAAATGGTACAACAGCAGACGATTCTCAATGTTGCCGACAACTCCGGGGCAAAAAAGATGATGATCATCCGCGTACTGGGCGGATCGAAGAAGCGCTTTGGAAAGATCAGCGACATCGTCATCGCAAGCGTGAAGGAAGCCATCCCCGGCGGAAACGTGAAAAAGGGAGAAATCGTGAGGGCGGTCATCGTCCGGACCCGGAAGGAACTGAGAAGGGACGACGGATCGTATATCAAATTTGACGATAACGCGGGGGTAATCATCAACCCCAACAACGAACCGAGGGCGACAAGAATCTTCGGGCCCGTGGCGAGAGAACTGAGAGGAAAGAACTTTACGAAGATCCTGTCCCTCGCGCCGGAAGTTATTTAAGAGGAGGAAAATCATGGCAAAGCCCAAGATAAAATTCGTACCGGATTCCCTGCATGTGAAGAAGGGCGATACCGTCATGGTCATCATCGGCCGCTCCAAAGACGAGATCGAAAATCCCGGCGATAAAGGAAAAATCGGAAAAGTATTGAAGGTATTCCCCAAGAGAGGGAAGATCGTAGTGGAAAACGTCAATGTGGTCAAAAAGCACATGAAGCCCACGGCCGCAAATCAGAAGGGCGGTATCGTGGAACGCGAGGCTCCTATATTTTCCTCCAAGGTCATGCTCTACGACGAGCACGTGGGAAAACCCACCCGCGTCGGCTACAAAACGGTGGAGGGAAAGAGAGTAAGATACTCTAAAAAATCGGGAGAAATCTTATAGGAAGGAGGAAACATAAGTGTCCAAATACACACCGAGATACCAAAAATTGTACAATGAAACCATTGTTCCCAATCTGATGAAGGAACTGGACATCAAGAATATCATGGAAGTCCCGAAACTCGAAAAGATCATTGTGAATATGGGCGTCGGGGAAGCGACCCAGAACGCGAAGCTCATCGACGCCGCCATGAACGATCTCACGATCATCACGGGACAGAAGCCGCTCTTGAGAAAGGCGCGGAAATCCGAAGCGGGATTCAAGCTTCGGGCCGGTATGCCCATCGGTTGCAAAGTGACTTTGCGCAAGCACCGGATGTATGATTTCCTCGACAGACTGGTCAACGTGGTTCTGCCTCGGGTAAGGGACTTTGAAGGGGTATCCGCAGACGCCTTTGACGGCCGCGGCAACTATTCCCTGGGCCTGAGCGACCAGCTGGTATTTCCCGAGATCGATTTCGACAAAGTGGACAAGCTTTTGGGCATGTCCATCACGGTCGTATCGTCCGCAAAGGATGACAACGAGGGAAGAGCGCTCTTGACGGCATTCGGTATGCCGTTTCGCAAGTAAATGAAGGAGGTATAATCTTTAATGGCAAAAAAGTCGATGATTGAAAGAGATTTGAAACGGGAACAATTAGTCAACAAGTACCTTGCCAAAAGGCTGGAACTCAAAAAAAGAATTCTCGCCGGCGACATGAAGGCAGTGGACGAGCTGAACAAACTTCCGAAAGATTCATCTTCAGTCAGAATGCGCAATAGATGTCAGATCGATGGAAGGCCGAGAGGATTCATGCGCGAATTCGGGATTTCGAGAGTGAAATTCCGGCAATTAGCCGGCGCCGGACTCATCCCCGGCGTGAAGAAATCGTCTTGGTAAAATGAACGAAGGAGGATATCACAGATGTATTTAACAGATCCAATTGCCGATATGTTAACAAGAATCAGAAACGCAAACGCGGTTATGCATGAAAAAGTGGATGTCCCTCATTCAATTTTAAAGGAAAAAATCGCGGAAATCCTGCGGGAGCAGGGCTATATCGCAAGCTATAAAGTTGTAACTGAGGGCAATAAAAAAACGATCCGGATTTATTTGAAATATGACGGAAAAGAACGGGTGATCAAGGGAATCAAAAGGATTTCCAAACCCGGACGCAGAGTGTATTCTTCGGTTGAGACAATGCCGAGAGTGCTGTCGGGACTGGGCGTCGCCATTATCTCCACATCGCGGGGAATCGTTACCGACAAAGTGGCGCGGTCTCAGAATATCGGCGGCGAAGTACTGGCATTCATTTGGTAATCACGCAGGAGGTGTCATAACATGTCAAGAATAGGAAAAAAGCCAATTACGGTACCTTCCAACGTGCAGATCACAATCGATGAAACAAACAACCAAGTGACTGTGAAAGGGGCAAAAGGTACCCTCGTTAAAGCATTCAACAAAGCCATGAAAATCAAACTGGAAGACGGTCATTTGACCATCGAGCGTCCCAATGACGAACCCCATACGCGGGCTTTGCACGGGACGACCCGGGCGCTTTTGAGCAATATGGTAACAGGCGTTACCGACGGGTTCAAACGCACATTGACCCTGGTCGGCGTCGGCTACCGGGCCGCGGTCAAAGGAACGGGGCTGGAGCTCGCGCTGGGCTATTCCCATCCCGTAGCCATCGAAGGCGTAGACGGCGTCACGTTTTCCGTTGAAAAGAATACGACGATCCACATCGAAGGGATAGAGAAGGACGTTGTGGGCCAGGTGGCGGCCAATATCCGCTCCAAGAGACCGCCCGAACCCTACAAAGGAAAAGGCGTGCGCTATGAGAACGAACACGTAAGGATCAAAGAAGGGAAGAAGGCTTAAAGCAGCCGCCCGGAAGGATTTCCCCGACAAAACGCAAGGAGGTAAGAACGTTGTTTAAGAGAACGGACAGAAAAGCGGTGAAGGAAAGAAAGCATCTTTCCATCAGAAGTACCATCTATGGTACCGCGGAACGGCCGAGACTTTCTGTATATCGATCGAATACCAATATATTTGTCCAGCTGATAGACGACATCAGCGGCGTGACACTGGCTTCCGCCTCGACTATCGACAAGAAGTTGAAGGCGGACATCGCCAAGGGAAACAATATCGACGCGGCCAAATCTGTAGGAAAGGCCATCGCCGAGAGAGCCGGTGAAAAAGGAATAAAAAACGTAGTATTTGACAGGTCCGGGTACAAGTATACCGGACGGGTGGCGGCGCTTGCCCAGGCTGCCAGAGAAGCGGGACTGAGCTTCTAATTCATTCGGAAAGGAGGATTTCACTTGGCAAGAGTAACAATGAAAGATAAGGAAGACAAAGAATATCAGGAGAAACTGTTGAAGATATCCAGAGTTTCCAAGACGACCAAGGGCGGACGGACCATTTCCTTCTCCGTACTGGCGGCCGTGGGAAACGGCGAAGGGAAAGTGGGCCTGGGCCTCGGCAAGGCCAACGGCGTTCCCGACGCGATCCGGAAAGCGCTCGCTTCCGCGAAAAAGAATATCGTCAACGTCTCCCTCAAAGGAAAGACCATTCCTCACGAAATCGTTGGCAAATGGGGCGCGGCTTCGGTCTGGATGCACCCGGCCTATGAGGGAACAGGCGTTATCGCCGGTTCCGCGGTGCGTGAAATACTGGAAATCGTGGGGGTTCACGACATCCTGACAAAGATCCGGGGATCGAGGAACAAGCATAACGTGGCAAAAGCCACCGTCAATGCCCTCAAGAATCTGCGGACTGCCGAAGAAGTGGCCAAGATGCGCGGAAAGGAAGTCAAGGATATCTTAAGCTAGGAGGAAAAGCAAATGGCAAAATTGAGAGTAGAGCTTGTGAAAAGCACCATCGGCCGTAAGCCTGTCCACATCGCGACCGTGAAGTCTCTTGGACTCAAGAAGCTGCACGACACGGTGGAACAGGAAAATACGCCCGAGACACTGGGGAAGATCGCACAGGTCTCCTATTTACTGAAGGTAGAGGAGGTATAAAAATGAAATTGGACGAATTGAAGCCTTCCGTACCCAAAAAGAAAAAGAAGAGAGTCGGGAGAGGGGAAGCCTCCGGTTGGGGACAGACCTGCGGAAAAGGAAACAACGGACAGAACGCGAGAGCCGGCGGAGGCGTCAAACCCTATTTTGAAGGGGGACAGATGCCGATTTACAGAAGAATTCCCAAGAGAGGATTTTCCAACTATCCCTTCAAGAAAGAATTCGTGATCGTGTCGCTGGCCACATTGAACCGCTTCGAGGAAGGAACGACGGTAACGCCCGAACTTCTGCTCCAGGAGCGGATCGTGAAAAACCTCAGGGACGGGATCAAAGTCCTCGGAAACGGAACCTTGGAAAAGAAAATTTCCGTAAAGGCCCACAAGATTTCCCAAAAAGCCTCGGAGGCCATTGAAGCCAAAGGCGGAACCGTGGAAATCATCAAAATCAACACATTTGCGGATGTTGCAAAAAACGCGGTTGCAGAAAGCAAATAATGTGACCTTTCGGTCAAAAGCGAGGTGAAGTTTTTTGACTTTAACAGAAAAATTTTTCGATAAAGTGGGGACCATCATGCGAAACCCCGACCTCAAGGAAAGGATTGTCTTTACGCTCCTCATGTTCCTTGTGGCGAGGGTGGGGACCTATATTCCGGCCCCCGGCGTAGACGTCGGGCGACTGGAAGAAATGACGGCCACAAGCGACATCCTCGGCTACATCAACATGTTTACGGGCGGGGCTTTCAAGAGGGTTTCGATCTTTTCGCTGGGGATTGCCCCCTACATCAACGCCTCCATCGTATTCAGCCTGCTGGCGGTCATTATTCCCCGGATCGAGGAAATCCAGAAAGAAGGGGAGGCCGGCAGAAACCGGATCGCCAACTGGACGCGCTACCTGACCATTGTGATCGCTGTGGTGCAGTCTTTCGCGACCTGCGCGTGGCTTGAGTCCGTCGGGCTCGTCACCGGAAGATCGGGCGTTTCCTTTTTCCTCACGACCATCGTGACCATGACGGCGGGAACGACCTTCCTCATGTGGGTGGGCGAGCAGATCTCCGTCTACGGGATCGGAAACGGCGTATCGCTTCTGATTTTCCTCAATTGTATCTCCGGCGGACCCGGCAATTTTATCCAGGTCATTCAATCCATGAAGGACAGCAAGTTCCTGGTGCCGGTGCTCTGCGCGATCGCCATCTCCGGGATTGTGGTCGTCATGGGTATCGTCGTGTTCCAGCTCGGACAGCGGAAGATTCCCGTTCACTATGTGGGCAAGGAATACGGCCGGAAAGGCGGCGTCGGGGACAAGTCCTACATTCCCCTGCGGCTTAACAGCGCCGGGGTAATGCCGGTAATCTTCGCCTCGGTGGCCATGATCGTCGTATCGGCCATGTCAAGGATTTTCCCGCGCTTTGTGGAACTGGCGTTCAAGCTGATCTACAGAGCGGATGTGGCGGCCAAGGCCGACCTCATCAATAAAATCAACGTATGGACCCAGCGACTTTTAGCGCCTAACGGCGTCGGCTACATGGTCATTTTCGCCCTTGTGATCATTTTCTTCTCCTTCTTCTATACGGCCATCATCTTTGACCCCGAGAAGGTCGCGGAAAATCTCAAGCAAAGCGGCGGGACCATTCCCGGCATACGGCCGGGCAGCGAGACCGTCGAATATCTGGAGGGCGTTGTGAGCAGAATCACCTGGGGCGGGGCTTTATTCCTCGCGGCCATCGCGATTTTGCCCGTCGTGATCTTTACGGCGCTGGGCTTTCCGGTGTTCTTCGGCGGGACAGGGATCCTCATTGTGGTGGGCGTTGCCATCGATACGGTACAGCAAATCAACGCGCATCTTGTCATGCGGGATTATAAAGGATTCATATAAGTCAAAAAAACCACTTGCTTCAAAGTGGTTTTTTTATTGGGGGAGAGTAAATCCTGTCATTTATTGCTTATTTCAATTTTGAGATGACGCCCTCCCTTTCCCGGACTTTTGAGGAAGATATCTCACCGGCGGTTCTGATACCGGTTCTTTCCCATATTGCCGGGCAAACCATCGTTAAAGAGAAAACCTTGATTTTTTTTGACGAAGTTCAACTTTGCGAACGCGCGTTGACGGCGCTCAAATATTTTTGCGAGGACGCCCCTGACTACCATGTTATCGCGGCGGGAAGCCTGCTCGGTCTTGCCGTGAACCGACAGGAGTTTTCTTTTCCCGTAGGGAAAGTGGACATGCTGACCATGTACCCGATGGATCTGGAAGAATTTCTGCTCGCTATGGGCGAAGACATTCTTATCGGGAGGATTCGGGAATGTATCGCGGCAAGCGCCCCGATGCCGGCGGCCTATCACGAATCCGCGATTCAATACTATTTGCGGTATCTTATTGTCGGCGGTATGCCCGAATGCGTTTTGCAATACGTTCAGACGAAAGACTACATCCTGATTCGCAATACGCAGCAGACAATCCTCGCAAGTTATTTGAACGACATGAGCAAATACAATCGCAATGGAAAAATCCAGAAAACAAGATTGACATACGACAACGTGACCGCTCAGCTTTCAAAACGAAACACGAGATTTCAGTATAAATTGATTAAAAAAGGGGCTCGGGCGGCGGACATTCTCTATATGTCTGAAGAACTTGAAGATTTCAAAGGCGGCATGGTTGAAAACTATGTCAACGCCCAGCTTATCGCGAAAGGGTACAAAACCTATTATTGGGAATCCAGGCGGGGCGCCGAGGTGGATTTTGTGATTTTGCGAGACGGCGCCGTCATCCCTGTGGAAGTGAAAAGCGCGGACAATACGCGGGCCAAGAGTCTTAAAGTTTATATGGAAACCTACAGCCCGGAGTATGCGATAAAGCTTTCCATGAAAAATTTCGGATTTGAGAATAAAATCATGACGGTCCCGCTGTACGCGACGTTCTGTCTGTAAAATGCGACGATTTTCACAGAAACCCTTATTCGTACAAAGTAGTGTCCAAAATGTAGTATTTTTGAAATAATGTTCAGAAATCAAAAAAAATCTTGAAAGATTGCTTTTTTTTGTTTATAATATACGCAGGAATCTAAAAAAATTACAGTATTTGTTCTGCCACAAGAATGATGTCATAAAAATAAACAGGATTCCGAATAATGACGACAGGTGGTGTCTATGAAAAACGCGATATTGGCCATTTCTGATAAGAAAGAAGTTTTGCGTCAGATCAGAAAGGAACTGGGGGAACAATACGAGGTCATCACGTTCAACAACCTGCTCGACGCGATGGATATGTTGCGCGAGAGCGAATTTGACGTGATCCTGCTGGACGAGCACCTCACGTGGTTTAATTTTGTCGAAGCGAAACGGAAATTGAACGGTATGGGGGAATTTATTATTGTCGGGCTTCTGGACGAAGATTCGGAGGCCAAGATCGCCGAGCTGAAAGAAGCCGGCATTTACAATTATATGATCAAGCCTGTCACGCTGCACGATATGAACCGGGTCATGTTTTCCGCCCTGATCAATCTGGAACTCAAGCGGGAAAAACGCAAGCTCGAGGAAAAATTGTCCAAGCTGGAGGAAGAGACCGAAGTCGTGGGCCAATCCTCGCGGATCAAGGAAAGCCGCATGCAGATGGAAAAAATGGCCGCAACGGAAGTGCCGGTTCTCATCACGGGCGAAAACGGCACCGGCAAGACCTATGTGGCCAACGGCATTTACAAAAAGAGCGATCGCCGGAAGAACGATTACATCGAAGTCAGTTGCTCGTCTTTTACGCCGGAGGCCTTTGAAAAGGAACTCTTCGGCTACGAAAAGGGCGCCTTCCAGGGCGCGACGGTCAGCCGGCGGGGGATTCTTGAAGAATGCAGCGGCGGCACGGTCTTTTTGGATGAGATCGCCGACGTGGACATCAAGATTCAGGGCAAGATTCTGCAAGCCATCGAGTACGGAGAGATCAAACGGGTCGGCGGGACGAAATCCCGCAAGATCGACGTGCGCTTTATCCTCTCGACGAGCAAAGACCTGCGTGAAGAAGTGGAAAAAGGAAGATTTCGGAAAGATTTGTACAACCGCCTTGTGGCCTTTTCCATCGATGTCCCGACGCTGCGTGAGCGAAAAGAGGACATTCCACTTTTGGCCAGCTATTTTCTGAACAAGATCGTCCGGGAATTGCACAAAGATACGCCGGTCATTTCGGGCGAGGCCATGAAATACATTATGGAATATTCCTTCCCCGGCAATATCCGGGAACTGAAAAACATGATCGAGCGCATGGTGATCCTCTCGACCGACAAGATCCTCGACGTGGACGACCTGCCCCTCGAGGTGAAAATGAAGTCCGATACCGTCGAAAACAAGACCGTGATCGGCGTGGGTCCCCTGAAGGAAATCCTGGAGCAGGAGATCTTCGGCCTCGAGGAAGTGGAGCGGGTCGTGATCGCCATCGCTCTCCAAAAGACGCGCTGGAACAAGCAGGAAACTTCGAAGCTCCTCGGAATCGGCCGCACGACGCTCTACGAAAAAATTCGAAAATACGGACTCGACTTCAAATAAGAAATTACCTACGACATAGACTCATCAAATCAAAAAGGAACGGAGAAGAATGAACAAATTCAGGAAACACATGAAAATCGTGATTTGGATTGTTACGATCTTATTGGTATTTTCGGGAATGGCCGCCATTGTCACCTCGGACGCCACGACGCGGGCCGTGAAAAACTTATTCAGCAAGGAAAATGACGGCAGCTACGCCTTTTTACTGAACGGGAAAAAGGTCTCCCTCGTCGAGGTGGAACGGACTCGGGCCAACTACGGACAGCAGCTGAACGTCGGCGGATATAAGAATGTCGATCAGGATACGCTGGGCGTCATTGCCTTTGACGAAGTGATCAACAAGCGCCTGACCCTTGAGCTTGCCGACAAGGCCGGCGTCAAAGTCGCCAACGCCGAGGCCGATCAGCGCTACGACGCGCAGGAAAAAGCCATCACGTCCCAGGGTGGAAATTTCCGCGAATGGATGCGGATGAACGGCTACGCCACGAAAGACGATCTTCTGGGCGATATCGAAGACGGGATCAAGATGGAAAAATACCTCGCGAAATTGCAGACCGAGGCCAAAGATCCCACGGAAGAGGAAATTTCGGCCATTTACAATGAAAACCCCGCTTATCAGGCCGCTGGAAAGACGCTGGACGACGCCCGGGGGGAAATTGTCGCCAATGTCAAAAAAGGCGCCGGAGAAAGGAATTACTACCTTGCCCTGGCCAAGGCCCAGAGCGAAAAAAAGCTTGAGCAGATCAATAAAAATTACGAAAAATACCGGCAGAAGGAAGCCTTCAGCGAAGGGGGCTATTCCGTTTCCAACGTGGACGTGGCCAGGTTGACGCTGACGCTTCTTCCCTATATCCAGGGGGACAAGGCCCAAGCCGAAGAGCAGGTCGCCTCATTTTTCAAAAAGCAGATCGCCCTCGCCAACAAAGCCAAGGAGCAGGGCATTACCCTGGATGAAAGCCTGCCGCTCCAGGTCAAGCTCATGGACTACCAGGTAGCGCTTTACGACAAGATCCGCTCGGAGATCAAGCCTACGGACGGGGAACTTGAGGCTTACTTTGCCGAAAACAAGGCCAGTTATGACACGAAGGCCGAAGCGACGGCGGAAGTGGCCGTTATGGACGTCGATTTTTCAGACGCGGATAGAAAAGCCGCCAAGGACAAGGCCGCCGCTATCCTGAAGCAGGCCACCCCTGAAAACTTCAAGGATCTCGCGAAGGAAAACTCCCAGGACGGCAGCGCGGCCAGCGGGGGAGACCTCGGATGGTTTACGCGGGACCAGATGGTCAAGGAATTTTCCGACGCTGTATTTGCCGGGGAACCCGGAAAAATCTATCCCGAAGTGGTGACGAGCCAGTTCGGCGAGCACATCATTTACGTCGAAGACCTGAACCGGGAAGAGAACAAGGCCAAGGCCAGCCACATTATCATTATGCCCCAGCTGTCGCAAAAGACAAAGGACGGCGTAAAGCCAAAGCTGGACGATATGATCGCCAAGATCGGAAAAGGCGAGGCGACGCTGTTAAAGCTCAACGAATTGGATCCGAAAATCATTTACGCCAATACCTTCGCGGGCATCACGCCCGAAGGCTATGTCCCCAATATCGGCGTCCTGAAGGAATTTGCCGACGCCGTGTTTGCGAGCGGGACGGACAAGATCTCCTATGTCTTCATGGGCAACCGCTGTTTCATTTTCAAAAAAATCAGCGAGGTGAAATTTAAAGAAGGCGATTTCGCCGAACTCAAAGATAGAATCCGGAGCGATTACATCAACGCGACGGCACAGAAAGAAATCGAAAAACTGTTTTAGTCGTTACTTGCGAAAAAGAGCAGCCTATAACGGTTTAGGCTCTTTTTTTCATAAATTTTTTTCTTTCTGCAATTGCTATTTTGCCCAAAATATAATATACTGTAGAGTAATGTACTTTCTTTTGGGTCGTACAGGTTGTTGTTTTACTTAACGCGGGGAGAAAAATCGTGAGAATCAGTCCGAAAGACATGGAAACCTTAATGTCCCGGCTACGGATCGAAGACGTGGTCGGAGAGTTTGTGCATCTGGAAAAAAGAGGTTCCGGTTACCGGGGGCTCTGTCCCTTCCACAACGATACGAACCCGTCGTTTTCGGTGGACCCCAAGAGGAACATCTGCCACTGCTTTTCCTGCGGGGCCGGGGGAAATCCCGTCAGTTTTTACGCCAAATACAAGCAGATCCCCTTTCCCGAGGCGGCCAAAGCGCTCGCCGACAAATTCGGGATTCCGATCCGGATTACGGGCGAAGATGTTCAGAAACAGGAACGGTACGAAAAATATTACCGGATTATGGAAGAAGCCCATCGCTTTTTTCAGGATAAAATCTTTGAACCGGCGGGAACGCCGGCCCTTGAGTACCTGTCGCGGCGGGATCTGAAGCCTGACGTCATTAAGGCGCAAAAATTGGGCTACGCAACGACAAAGTGGTCCGAGCTCAACGATCATTTGATCCAAAAGGGATTCGCCCGGGAGGATTTCGCGGAGTTGGGCCTTGTCAAGGTCGGGGAAAAGGGCAGCTATGATTTTTTCCGGGGACGGATTATGTTTCCGATCTACAACGCCTCCGGCAGGCTGATCGCCTTCGGCGGCAGGACCATAGAAAGCGGCGAAGACATCCCGAAATACATGAATTCCCTCGAAAATCCCATTTTCCACAAGGGGAGAACGCTCTACGGTCTCGAGCGCGGGAACGCCATCAAGAAACGCAATTACGCGATCCTGATGGAAGGCTACATGGACGTGCTTTCCGCCGTGCTGTACGGTTTTGATACAGCCGTCGCCCCGCTGGGGACGGCCCTTACCGACGAACAGTGCCGGCTTTTGAAAAACTATACGACAAACGTACTTCTTTCCTTTGACAGCGACGCGGCCGGTCAGGACAATTCGGTCCGGAGCGGTCTGCTTTTGAAAAACCACGGGTTTACCGTGCGGGTGGTGTGCTTTTCGGGGGCCAAGGATCCCGACGAGTTTCTGAAACGCTTCGGAAAGGACGCCTATCTTTCGGCCATTGAAAACTCAAAGGAGCTTTTCGACTTTTTGTACGCCTATACGTCCGGAAATTTCGATCTTCAGGAGGTCGCCGGCAAGCTGAAATTCGTACGGAGTTTTCGGGAATTCTTCGCCTGCGTCCACGACGGGCTCGAAAAATCCCTCTATATCGAAAAATTGGGCAAGGCCGTCGGGATCGAAACGGAGATCCTCAAAAAGGAACTGATCACCGACAACGCCGCCAGGCCTGTGTCTGCGGCGCCTGCGGAAACACGGCGGATTCTTGCGCCCGCGGGGGAGAAAGACGTCATAACGGATCTCGAGCGGCAGACGCTGGTCGATATTCTGGCCGATCCCGACAATTTCAAGTATTACCGCTTTCAGGAGATTCGGGGATCATTAACCAAAAAAATCTTTCATCTTTTTGAGGAAATGGAATCCGGAGACCCCATCAAGCAATGTATGGATCTTCGGGATACCGACGGGATCACTCCCGCCGAGGAGGCGGCCCTCGACCATTTGATCTGCGTCGCGGTCGGCGCCGGCGTCGACGACAAGGAAAAAAAGGAAACCCGCACCGCCGACATCATCAAAGGGTGGTTTTCGGCGGATATTCGGGACAGAAAAAAGAACATAAAAGGTTTTATGGATAAATTTGAACTGGTCAAGTTGGAAGACAGGATGAAGAATTGCACCGTGCTGGAGGATGTGCTTCGTATCTATGGGGAATACGAAGAATTCGCGTTCCATATCAGTTGAGGAGGATTTATATAATGAGAGAATTGATGAAAAATCCTGCGATCTATGACGCCATCCGGGATATTGTGGCGCAGGCGTCGGAAAACAAATACATCACCTACGAAGAAATCAACGAAAAGTTGAAGGGTTTTGATATTCCTCCGGAAAAAATCGAGGAGCTCCTGAAAAGCATCGAAGAACAGGGGATCCAGGTCATGAGCGAAAAAGACCTCAAGAAAAAAATAAAATTGCCCGCGGCGGAGAAAAAAGAAGCCGAAGCGAAGGCCGCCGAAAAAAAAGAAGGGGAGAAAAAGGGCAAAGCGACGGAAAAGAAACCGGCGGTCAAGGCGAAAAGCGATAAATCCGGCAAAGCGGAAAAAACCGTAAAAGAGACCAAAGCGACCGGGGAAGCGAAAGAAGGCAAAGAGAAAAAGAAGGAGACAAAAGAAGCGGGCAAGGCCGGAGAAGCGGAAAGCAGGAAAAAGGGCGACGACGGAAAAACCGCCGGGACCAAAGGCGCGGTAAAGGATAAAGGGCCTGAAAAAGCCGCGAAAAGCAAATCCGGAAAAAAGGAATCCGCAACGGCGCCGATTTCTTCCGAACAGGGCGCGGAATCTTTCCCGCCGACGGAGCTCGATATCGATCTTCCGGATAAAAAGGCCGCGAAAAAAGCGGGGAAACCGAAAAAACAGGAACCGGAAGAGCCGGTCTTTCTCGAAGAGGAAGAAAGCGATCTCGACGACGAAGACCTTGACGACGACGATGATTTTTCGGATCTCGACGAAGACGAAGAGTACGCCGGAGAGGTTGAACCCGCCGCGGAAGACGAATTTTCCGAGTTTGACGAAGAAAAATTTGAGGATGAAGCCGAGGATGAGCTCGATCAGTTCAATCCCGACGACCTCGAAGAGATCAACGAGGAAGAACTCACCAACGACGAGCTCTTTGCCCTGGCCGGCGATATGAAGGTTGACGAACCCATCAAAATGTATCTTCGGGAGATCGGCCAAATCCCGCTTTTGAGTTATGAGCAGGAATTGGATTACGCGAAAAAAGCCCTCGAAGGGGACGAATGGGCCACAAAACAGATCATCGAAGCCAATTTGCGGCTCGTGGTGAGTATCGCGAAAAAACACACGAACCGCGGCCTGAAGCTGCTGGATCTCATCCAGGAAGGCAATATCGGGCTCATGAAGGCCGTCGAGAAATTCGAGTACAGCAAAGGCTACAAATTTTCCACCTACGCGACCTGGTGGATCAGACAGGCCATCACAAGGGCCATTGCCGATCAGGGTCGCACGATCCGGATCCCGGTCCACATGATCGAGACCATCAACAAAATCAAAAAAGAAGCGCGGATTTATCTGCAGGAGACGGGGAAAGACGCGACCCCCGAGGTCCTGGCGGAACGGCTCGAAATGGAGATCGACAAAGTCAAGGCCATTCAGGAGATGAATCAGGATCCCATTTCTCTGGAAACGCCCGTAGGCAGCGAGGAAGACAGCGAATTGGGAGACTTCGTGGAAGACAGCAAAATGCTCAATCCCTATGAGCTTACGAACAGGAGTCTTTTGCGGGAGCAGCTAAACAGCGTTTTGAATACGCTCTCGGGCCGGGAGGAAAAGGTATTGCGTTATCGCTACGGCCTTGACGACGGTTCGCCCAAGACCCTTGAGGAAGTCGGCAAGATCTTCAAAGTCACCAGGGAGAGAATCCGACAGATCGAGGTCAAAGCGCTGAGGAAGCTCAGACATCCCAGCCGGAAAAAGAAACTTGAAGATTTCAAGGTGTAGGAGGAAACGTGGGAGACAGACAGCGGCCAATTTCCGTTGCGGAGTATGAAAGGACCGTCTTTGAGGAATTGGAAGACGAGCGGGCGTTTTTTTCCTGGCTCGACAAAAACAAAGACAGAAAACTTGAGCTCGATTACCCCCTTGCCGAAGCGGACAGAGAGGACATCCGCCCTTCCCGGGAGGAGGAAGTCATCGACTACCTCGAGGAGATTGCCCGTTACGCCGCCGAAGACGAAACGGAGCCCTTTCTGCAAAACGCGGGGCAAGTGGCCCTTCTGGGCTTTCATTACCTGAGAGGTGGAAGCTCTTACCTGGACATCCTGCAGGAGGGGAATATCGGCTTGATTTCTGCGATTGAGCGCTACGGAGACTCGGGGTTTACGGATTTTTCCAATTACCGGAACTTTTTCATCATCCGGGAAATGGTCCTGTCAATTAAGAGAAGATTGCTCAACATTCAATCGGAATTCGGCAGCTTTTTCCAAAAGCGGAGAGATCACCTGAGCGGCCACGGCCACCAGGAGGAAGAAGATGATGAGGACGGGGAAATTTCGGCGGAAGCCCTCTTGAATTCTATCGAGTCCATTCGGGAAAAAGAGGAAGCCCTCAAAGAAAAAATAGACTTTTTTCGTATAAAAAATCGTCTCAATAATAGAGATATAGATGTCTTGCAATATTATTTCGGCTTTGGAAAAGAGAAGCGATACTCAATCTATGAGATTGAGAATGAATTGCGTCTCCCCAGAGGCGACGGAGAGGAGATTTTTGAGCGGGCCATCGCCATGCTCTCCACCACAGACGGCAGAATCTTGATATAGACAAAGAAAAGAATCGGGGGACAACGTGAAAAGAATATTGACTATCTTTTTTGTCGTCTTTGCGTTTTGCCTTGCGGGCGGGACAAGCGATAACCTGGGCCTTTTTTCGAAGGAAGGCCTTGAGCGGATCGAAGCCCGGTCCCGGCAGCTCCAGAGCGACAGAAACATCAAATTGTATATCAACAGCCTCCCCGCGGGCGAAGGCTTTTCCGTGACTGATCCGGAAAAAGTGGTCGTTTTCAATATTTACCGCGATAACGACGAAGTCTCGGTCGCCCTCAACATTTCCAAGGATCTGCCGGTGGATGACTACCGGGACGATATTGACCTTTTGCTCACCAATACGCAAAAGCTTCTGGAGGCAAAGGATTTTGACCACTATGTGCTGGAGATCCTGGACGGCCTCGATACACAGCTTGAGCGCGTCATCGGGGATTTGCGGGAAGAGTCGGGAAATTATTCTCCAGGGGGACGCGACGACGTGGATACGGCGACGGCCCCTCTTGAGGAAAAGAAAGACTCCTGGTTTGCCTTCAATCTCGATTTTACCAAGGTTCTTCTGATCGCGCTGATCCTGTTCGGCGTCGGGCTTGTGGGGACCGTGATCCTTATGGTGATGCATCGGGTTCAAGGAGATAATGATTTTACCGTTCATCAGATCAACCGCCGCAAGAAAGGGCGGAAATAGCGCAGAAAATCAGTCAGGTAGGAAAGCTCATCGCTTTTTTTCATAGAAAAGAGGAAAGTCCGGGCTCCGCAGAGCAGAAGGGCAGCCAACGGCTGCTGAAGGTAACTTCAAGGAAAGTGACACAGAAAACAAACCGCCGGTTTTCCGGTAAGGGTGAAAAGGCGGTGTAAGAGACCACCGGTTTTTCAGGAGACTGAAAAAGCCTGTCAAACCCCCTTCGGAGCAAGACCAAGTAGGAAAGGACAAGGGCTGCTCGTCCGTCTTTCAGGGTAAGTCGCTCGAGAATATAAGTGATTGTATTCCCAGATAAATGATGAGTTGATACAGAACCCGGCTTATTTCATACCTGATTGTTCTGATCTCCGGCGCGTCCGGAGATTTTTTTCGGAGGGAAAATGGAAAAAATCTATTTCGTCTATATCCTCAAAAGCAAAAAAGACACGCTCTATACGGGGATCACGACGGACCTCAAACGGCGTCTTTCCGAGCATACGGGAGCAAGTCCCGGCGGCGCTAAATATATGCGGGGATTCAGGGCGGCCGACATTCTTTTTGTCTGTGAAGCCAAAGGGCGGTCCGCGGCCCAGAAAATCGAATATTACATCAAGTCCCTTTCCCGAAACGAAAAAGAAAACCTTATGGCCTGCCCCGATACGCTTTTCGAACATTTTTTTGAACCGATCGGACTGAAAATTTGGGATATCGATGAAATAAAGCCTATTCGGGAGTTTTTAAAAAAATTGATTCAAAAATGAAAAAACAGTTGACATGGCCGGACAATTATGATAAAATGAATATTGTCCTTGGCGGATGTCAGGGACGGTGGCCTGGATGGCGGAATAGGTAGACGCACAGGACTTAAAATCCTGTGGTACTTAGTACCGTGCCGGTTCGATTCCGGCTCTAGGCACCAGCAGTGTCGCGGGGTAGAGCAGTCTGGTAGCTCGTCGGGCTCATAACCCGAAGGTCGTAAGTTCAAATCTTACCCCCGCCACCAAATTGAATAGCACAGGGACATTTTTTATGATCTGCGGGAATAGCTCAGTTGGTAGAGCGTCAGCCTTCCAAGCTGAATGTCGCGAGTTCGAACCTCGTTTCCCGCTCCATACAGACGCGTCATTAGCTCAGCTGGTAGAGCACGCGACTTTTAATCGTGTTGTCACAGGTTCGATCCCTGTATGACGCACCATGTGTATCTGTAGCTCAGCTGGATAGAGCAACGCCCTTCTAAGTCGTGGGTCGGGGGTTCGAATCCCTTCAGATACGCCATATCCGGATCCATAGCTCAGTTGGTTAGAGCACTCGGCTCATAACCGAGTGGTCGTTGGTTCGATTCCAACTGGATCCACCATGTGGTCCCATCGTTCAGGGGTTAGGACATCAGATTTTCACTCTGGAGACAGGGGTTCGATTCCCCTTGGGACTACCAAATTAAAACGACATATTACCCTTGTACTCCGCTTCGGGAATGCAAGCGCAAATAGACAAATCCGAATCTGTCAGAAATGCCCAGATAGCTCAGTTGGTAGAGCAGGGGACTGAAAATCCCCGTGTCGGTGGTTCGATTCCGCCTCTGGGCACCACTTATTCAAAAAAACTATTGACGAATGTCAGGATTTGTGGTAATATATATCTTGGCTGTGAAATAGTTTTCCCGTAAGGGAAAGAAAAAGCAGGGCCAAAAGGACATTAACAACAGAATAGAGAAAGACAAAAAGCATAACCTGAACGAAACAATAATAAAGGTGTAAAAATGAACTCGAAGGTCGCTGACCGGAGAGATTTGAGTCGAAAAACTTGTTTTGAACGAAGAGTTTGATCCTGGCTCAGGATAAACGCTGACAGAATGCTTAACACATGCAAGTCTGCCGGAAGCAGCCTTCGGGCTGTGGTAGGCGGCGGACGGGTGAGTAACACGTAAAGAACTTACCCCGCAGTTTGGGATAACATTGGGAAACCGATGCTAATACCGGATATTATGAAAGAGTCGCATGATTTTTTCATGAAAGCTATATGCGCTGCGGGAGAGCTTTGCGCTCCATTAGTTAGTTGGCAGGGTAAAGGCCTACCAAGACTGTGATGGATAGCCGGCCTGAGAGGGTGGACGGCCACAAGGGGACTGAGACACGGCCCTTACTCCTACGGGAGGCAGCAGTGGGGAATATTGGACAATGGACCAAGAGTCTGATCCAGCAATTCTGTGTGCACGAAGAAGTATTTCGG
>JAISTB010000021.1 GCA_031272775.1 Fusobacteriaceae bacterium
CTGTCGGAAATATTCGGAAAACAATAAAATCATTCGGGAGTGAAAATATGAAAAAAGCGGATTTAATGGTAAAGGCGCCCCATTTTTATACGATGGAGGGAGAGGGCGTCGGATATAAGAACGGCGTCGTCCTGATCGTGGACGGCGGAAAAGTCAAGGAATTTTTGCCGGAAGACGTCGCGGCGCGCGAATACGCTTGCGCCGAGACGCTGAATCTTCCCCATCACGCGGTTTTCCCTGGATTCATTGACGCCCATATGCATACGGCGTGCAATATCATGCGGGGACTGGCCCAGGACGTCAATTTCTGGATGATGCACGGCCTGCAGCCCTTTGACAACGCTGTGACCCAGGAAGAAAGGGATCGCGGCAGCGAGCTTGCCATCGTGGAGGCAATCAAGGCGGGGACAACGACCTTGGGAGACTTCGACGCCGACATGGATCATGTCTGCGCCTTTATCGAAAAAACGGGAGCCCGCGGTCATATCGCGCAAAACGTGCGTTCCGCCATCAGAAAAGTCTATCATCCGGGAGAGTTGTACGAATTTGACGAGAAGATGGGCGAGGCGAGCATCGAAAAAAATATCGCCCTGTATGACAAATGGCATGACAAGGCAAACGGTCGTATAAAAATCCTTTTCGGGCCCCAAGGCTGCGATTTCATCGGTCTTGATCAGTTGATGCGCGTCAAAAAAATCGCTGTCGAGCGAAAGACCAAAGTCCATATTCACGTGCAACAGGGCGACCGGGAGACTTGGCAGATCGAAAAGCGCTACGGCAAGCGCCCCACAGCCCTATTGACGGAAACAGGCTTTCTGGATGAGCATGTGATCGCGGTCCATCTGACGGACTGCACCGACGACGAGGCCCGGACCATTGCGGGGACCGGCGCGGGGATGATCGTCAATCCCGGATCCATCGGGATTATCGACGGGATCGTCTGCCCCAGCGTCGTATTCCAGGAAGCGGGCGGTTACTGCGCGCTGGGTTCCGATCAGGCGCCGGGGAACAACTGCCACAACATCATCAATGAAATGAAGAATGTGGCGCTTTTCAATAAAATAAAATACGGCAATCCCGAAGTCATGCCCGCCTGGAAAGCGCTCCGGATGGCGACCATCGAAGGAGCCAAGGCCGTGGGCCTGGGAAATGACGTCGGTTCTCTGGAGCCGGGGAAAAAGGCCGATTTTATTGCCGTCGATCTCTGGACGCCCGCCATGCAGCCGGTCTTCGAATATCCCATGCGAAACATCGTGCCAAATCTTGTCTACAGCGCCCGGGGCAGCGAGGTGGTCCTGGCGGCCGTGGACGGACGCGTCATCATGCGGGACAGGAAGATTCTTCATGTGGATGAGGACGCCATTTTACAGGCGGTTCTCAAAGATCCCGAGGGCATCGGAAAAAGGGCGGCGGGTGAATTTTTTGAAATCAACGGCAAGCTCGCCCAATATATGAAAGCGGGAAAACTGTAAAACGGCGCGGAAAACAGGCGCAGGAAACCCCGCATTTTTGACCGAAATCATACAAATTTTTGCCGCGTCAAAGCGGCATTCGTGAAAAATCAAGCCGTATAAAACCCTTCCCGTTGGGAAGCTCATAGGACTTGCTTTCCCCTGTTCCGTATCCGAACTTTTTCATGGCCAGCGTCAGCGCCCTACCGTCCACGTCTTTGTGCAATTTGCCGATCTCCGCAAAATTCCCTGCGTATGGGGAGGTGGACACAAAGCTCTCGGCGCGGTTTTCTTGATAGACCACAGAAACGTGTTTCGCGCCGGATGCCGCGACTTTTTCCGCGAAAGCATCCGTGTCGACGTACTCGAGGAAGAGGTTGGCGATAACCAGATCCGCGTAGGGGAGAATCGTCCCGGGGTCGTTGAAATCCAGATTCAGGAGCAGCAGTTTTTCGCCGAAATCCTCATAGCGCGATGCGCATATAGTCAAAAAATCAGAGTTGATGTCGATGCCCACAATGAGGTCAAATTTTGCGGGATCCACATGCTCGAGGCCGTTCCCGCCCGCGATCCCCAGAATCATTATGGAAGAGATTTCAAAAGCGCCCAGTTGCTCTTTCGTGATGCGGGAAAGCATTTGCAATTGCCCCACATCGGCAAGACCCATGTGGGTTTCGTATATGTCCGGAGGAAAATTCTCCCAAGGATTTGAAGCCATTTAACGCCTCCCAATATGTATCTACGAAGTAGCAAGCTTTTCCATATCACAAAAAGCTCTCGCTGTAACTGTCTGTACGGAACTTTCCAGAAAATCATCCGTATTCTCTGAAATAATATATTCAACGCCATTTTTTCTTGCGGATTCTACAATGACAGCATCTTCATAATCTTTGATTCCTGAAAACAACGCCCGTTCCAAGATGGATTTATTTACTTCCAACACTTGGAAAGCAGCAAGTATCTTTGAAAGAATTCCGATATTTTCACTCCTGCTTTTGTTTTCTCTTTCCAAAAAATAAGACAATGTCGTAATTTCATGTGCGCAAACACAGCCGCGCAATTTCTTTTCAAAGCACAATCCAAGCACAATTTTTGCGCTTTCATACTCCCCTCGTTGAAACAGGTAATCCAAGAAAACATTGATGTCAATCAAGATGGTCTTCATGGAACATCCTCCTGATACCTTTCTTATCCGGCTTATGCGCCATGTGTTTCAGAACGCCGCATAACCCCAAAGGATCAGCAGGATCTTTATTTTCCTCTCGCTTCATCAATTCCAAAAAATAGTTTTCCACAATTCTTGAAATGGAAGAATTCGTCTTTTTTGTATAACCATGCATAAACTGAATAATATTTTCATTCATACTTAACGTTAATTTCCGATTCATGAATATCACCTTCCTACGTATAAGATAACATTTTTTTACGTAAATGTCAATCTATTTTTACGACCATGGGTTTTGATATATCCGCGCAATCTTTAATCCTCAACCGCAAAACTGATGATTGACGCGAAGGCGCCGAATACGGCCGCTACCATCCAAATGCCCGTATAGGATCCCGTCAGGTTGTAGCAGAGTCCCCCCAGCCAAGCGCCGAAAAAACCGCCGATCTGATGAATGAAGAAAACAAATCCATACAGCGTGGCAAGGGACGTTATCCCGAAGACCTTCCGGACAAGGCCCGATATCGGCGGAACCGTCGCGGCCCCGGAAATCCCGAACAACGCCGTAAAGAGCGTCACGGTAAACAAGGTCTTGGGAACAAGGAGAAAAGCCAGAATGGTCAGCGGCCGTAATCCGTAAAAGCATCCCAAAACAGTTTTCATTTTGAACCTTCCGCATAAATTGCCGCTGGCGATGGAAGAAACCATCGTTATGATCCCGTAGATCGAGAAGGCGTAGGCGGTCGCCTCCGAAGAAAAGCCGAAGGAACGGATTTGCGTCGGCAAATGATTCGTAATCAGGGCCATATGGAATCCGCAGGTGAAAAAGCCCGCCATCAGGCGAAGATAGGTCTTGTTCCGCAACGCCGGAGCGAGCATCTCCCGAGCGCTGATTTTAGTCGTGGAGGCGGGAGACGCTGAATTTTCCGCCTCCTCGACCTGACGGGTGGATTTCCGGCTTCTGATCATAAGCAGCGCCACAGGCAAAGTCAGAAAAGTCGGGATCGTCAACATCCGCATGCTGTGGGGGAGACCCCCGATCCGGATCAGGCGGTCAATGACCGGAGAGAGGACCGTATTGCCAATGCCGCTGCTGGCATTGACGACGCCCGATATGGTCGGCACGGTTCCCGGAGGAAGCCCGGGCGTGACCGTCCCGATGACAAGGCCGTAGGAAACGGCGCCCGTTCCGGCCGGAAGGACGATGCCGAGACACAACATCAGAGAGGCCGGGGATTTGCAGTATGGGACGAAAAAGAGCCCTGTGACCGTCAGGATCATACCGGAAACAAAAGCTACCGCGCTCCCGTATTTGGCGGCCAAGATCCCGAAGGCCGGTTGCACCAACCCGTAGATCAGTTGCCCCACCGCGAGAATAAAACTGACGGAAGCGAAAGAAATGCCTGAATGGTCGATAATGGAACGAAGCATGATGCCGTAGTTGCCCCGGATGCCCGAATACATGGCGTAAACAAAGCTGCCGGCCAGCGTCAACAGCAGAATGTGAAACAAGGCGTTCATTTTTGCTTTGTCGCGTATCATATTGTTCCCCCCAGGTTGCTCAGCAGCGTCAGGATCTCCGTGAAATCTCCGATTTTGTCCGGGCCGATCTTTTGCTCAATATTTCTCTGGATCTGCTCCCACAGGACGAGGCCTTTCTTCAAATGCGATTCTCCGAGAGCTGTCAACCGAATGGCGGTACTTCTGCCATGCCCGCCTGCGGTCTCCATAATGAGTTTTTTTTCTTTGAGAACGCGTAAATTGCGCACGATAGTCGTGCGATCCAGTTTCGCGAACACCGCAAGCTCGCTCTTGTTGCATGTTTCGAGTAAATGGATATCGTTCAACAGAGAAAACTGGCTCGCGGTCAGGTTGAGCGTACGGAAAGCCCTGTCGTAAAATTTCGTCAGGGCATTTTCCGCCCTGCGGATTCTGATGCAGTAACAGGGATTTTCTCTGGGAATGATTTTGCTCATAGTATCCTCAGTTCCGCTATGGAATAGAGCGCCGCTTTGCCGCCGAGTTTCACCCTGCCGCCCTCCATCCTGCAATAAAGTGTACCGCCCCGGGCCGACGCCTGCCAGGCCGTGATTTCAATTTTTCGTAATTTGTCAGCCCAATATGGCGCGATGTGACAATGTCCGGAGCCGCATACGGGATCTTCGGAAACATTTAATTTCGGGGCAAATGAGCGAGATACGCAGTCAAAGTCCTTGCCCGAAGCGCTTACATGACAAAGTAAGCCCTCCAGCGATTTCACTTTCTCCAAATCCGGAGTCAGCTTCCTTACGACGGCTTCGTCCTCAAACACGCACAGGAGGTCTCTGCCCATCCAGGCTTCTTTTGGCGTGGCGCCGAGGGCCTCAATCATTTGTTCCGTCACGGCGACCGGGCTCAGGTCATAGGCCGGAAAATCCATCTCATAAAAATCCCCACGCCGGGTAACGATCAGATCGCCGCTGAGCGTCTCAAATACGACGGCATTCCCTGCCGTATCCAGGTAATTCAAAATCACCCAGGCGCAGGCCAGCGTCGCATGTCCGCACAGGTCTATTTCGCCGCCCGGCGTAAACCAACGCAGATGATATTTTTCTCCCGTTTTCACCGCAAAGGCGGTCTCGGACAGGTTGTTTTCCACGGTAATTTTCATCATGAGTTCTTCGGGGATCCAGGCGTCCAAAATACAGATGGCGGCGGGGTTTCCGCCAAATATTTTGTCCGTAAACGCGTCGACTACATATTGTCTCATTTTTCGCTCCTTCTTTATGTGTATTTACACATGTGTATGTACACTTTATTATAGTATTCGCTACGCTCATTTGTCAAGCAAAAAATCGATTATTTCTTTCAGGAAGCCATATAGCTTTGGCCGGTCGTGGGCCTGCGCCCCACCACCGGCCCGAAGAAAGGAGAACCCTTTTCCCCTTACTCCTTCCCGAGATATGTGGCCGCCAGAAGCGCCAGAGATACGGCGTTTACGCGCAGATGCTTCTCATGCCAGAACAATTTCGGGTGATGGTTGATGGACTCGATGTCTTCGCCTTCATCGCGGACGCCGACGAAATAATAGTTCGAGGGGACCACGTTTCCGATGTAGGAAAAGTCCTCCGACCCCATGATCGGTTCTTCCATGACGACCACATTGTCCTTCCCCACGACTTCCGAGAGCACTTCTTTGGAAAATTCAAACATGGCGTGGTCGTTTTTGACGGCCGGGTACATATGCGTGTAATTGAACTTGTAGCTTGCGCCATAGGCTTCCGTGATCCCCTTGAGGATCGCGTCCATCTGTTTGAGGATCTCATCGGTCAGCCCTTCGTCGAAGGCCCGGATCGTCCCTTTCATGGTGAGCGTATCGGGAATGACGTTATTGGCCTCTCCGGCATGGATACTCCCCACGGAAAGAACGCCCGGCCGAAAGGCCGATTTTCTTCTGGAGATGATGTTCTGGAAATTCGTGACGACCTGACAGCCGATCACGATGGGATCGATGGTTTTGTCCGGCTGGGAACCGTGGCCGCCCAAGCCCTGGATCAGGATCTCAAATCCCGTGGGATGGCTCATCATATAGCCGTCCCGGATGCCGATTTTCCCGGCGGGATATACGGGCCAGATATGACAGGCAAAGGCCGCGTCCACTTTGGGGTTTTCGAGGATTCCCGCTTCCACCATGGGCTTCGCGCCGCCGGGCCCCTCTTCCGCCGGCTGGAACAGCAGCTTCACCGTGCCGGCCAGTTCTCCTTTCAATTCATTGAGGATCATGGCCGCGCCCAAAAGCCCGGCCGTGTGGCCATCATGACCGCAGGCGTGCATTTTGCCCGGATGCTCCGAGCGGAAGGCGTGTCTGCTCTCTTCCTGGATCGGTAGCGCGTCCATATCCGCGCGCAAGAGAACGGTTTTCCCGGGCTTTGCGCCCTTGATCAGGCCCACAATCCCCGTTGTCGCGATTTTGTCCTGAAAAGGAATCCCCAACTTGGTCAGTTCCCGCTTGATAACTTCGGCGGTCTTGAATTCCTCAAAACCCAATTCCGGGATTTTGTGCAATTCCCGTCTCAATTCCATGATTTTTTCCAGATACTTGTCCGCCAACTGTGCGATTTTTGTCTTCATGTTCGATTCACCTCGCAAAAGTATTTTGTTCACATGAAAAATTATAGCATGTTTCCGCCCTCTTGTAAATGGGGAGAAAAAACCGGGAGCCTTTCGGCTCCCGATCGGTAAAATTACCTGTGTCAAATTTGTTTTTGCGCATACTTTTGATCGCTTTTATTCCAAGTGATTCCGAATCACGGACCAGCATTCGATGAGCTTTTCCAAAGAAAACGCCGCGTTGGCGGGACTCGTGGACGGCAGCGGCACGGCTTCGATTCCGCTCGTTTTCCCCTGATAGCGGGCATAGAGCCGGGAAGCCGTTCCCCCGTTGGTAAAAATCGCCCGGATGGAGGCCGCTGCAAGGATAGGCCCGAGATCGTTGGGAACGACATTCTTGATGGAACTGTCGCTGGATCCGCTGATCCCGCAGGCCGCGACCACATCCCAGAGGGCGATGCGGCGTCTTTTCAGAAAAGACAGTTTTTCCGGCTTGTCCAATGGGACAGGTTCGCCGAAAATACCCGCCAGCACCTTCCAGAAGCGGTTTTGCGGATGATTGTAGAAAAACCGCGCCTCCCTGGATTTGACCGAAGGGAAGCTGCCTAAAATCAGTATTTTGGACGTCTTTTCGTAAAAGGGCGGAATATTGTGCGGAATCGTTGCTTCCTTGGCGTCGCGGGCCATTTATTCGGCCTTTTTTCCCAAGAGTTTCACCAATACGGCCTTCTGAGCGTGAATCCGGTTTTCGGCCTCGTCGAAGATTTCCGCGGCGTGGTCTTCGAAGATCTTCGTCGTGATTTCTTCCTCCCGGTGGGCGGGCAGGCAATGCTGAATCATCACGTCGGGTTTGGCCGCCGCGAGCACGTCGTCGTTGATCTGATAGCCCTTGAAGGCGACCCGGCGCTTCTGCGTTTCGCTTTCCTGACCCAGGGAGGCCCAGACGTCGGTAATCAGGACATCGGCGTCCTTTGCCGCTTCCATGACGTCCTCGGTCATGGAGAACAGATCCCCGTAGGGCTTCAATTGCTCAAGGACATCGTCTTTGATCTGGTATTCCTTCGGGGACGCGAGGACAAATTGACTCCCGACCTTAACGCAGCCGAAGGCCAGCGAATTGGCCATGTTGAAGCCGTCCCCGATAAAGCCCACTTTGAGGCCCTTGAAGGAATCCTTGTATTCCCGGATCGTCATAAGGTCCGCCAGCACCTGGCAGGGATGGGCGTAATCGGTCAGGCCGTTGATGATGGGAATCGAGCCGTATTGCACCAGATCCTCAAGATCTTTCTGGTCATAGGTCCGGATCATGATGCCGTCGAGATAGCGGGAGAGCACCCGGGCCGTGTCCTGGATCGGTTCGCCCCTGCCCATCTGCAGCTCCCCTACGGAAAGGACGACGGCGTTTCCGCCCAGCTCGCACATGCCGACCTCGAAAGACACCCTTGTCCGGGTCGAAGACTTTTGAAAAATCATCCCCAGCGTCTTCCCTTCCAGGTGTCTGTGGGGAATACCGTGCTTTTTTTCATATTTCAGTTGATCCGCGAGATTGAGGATATCGATAATTTCGCTTTCCGACAGATCCGCGATTTTCAGCAGATGCTTCATTGTTCAATCACCTCTTTCAATATGGTCAGTCCCTTCTCCAGCACGCTGTCTTCGATATTGAGCGGGGGCAGCAGGCGGATTTTCTCCTTGGCTGTCAGGACCACAAGGCCTTTGTTCAGACATTCTTTGAGTACGGCCTTGGCGTCTTTCCCTTTGAGGGCGACGCCTTTCATGAGGCCCATGCCTGATATGGATTCTATATTTTCACATTTTCCGAGGATTTTGTCAATGATTTTTTCTTTTTCTTTGACGCCCGCGAGCAATTGATCGGTGAGCCGGGTAAAAACACTGACGGCCCCGGCGGCCGCGACGGGGTTTCCGCCGAAGGTGCTGCCGTGGGAACCTGAATCCAGCGTTTTCTCACATTTTTCCCCCATGAGGACAGCGCCGAAGGGGAGCCCGCCCGCGAGACCCTTGGCGGTCGTCACGATATCGGGCGTGATCCCGAAGGCCATATAGGAATAGAGCCAACCCGTGCGGCCGTTTCCGGTCTGGACTTCGTCCACGATGAGCAGCAGGTCTTTTTCGGCGCAAATGTCGGCGATTTCCTTGATGTAGGCGGCGTCCAGGGCCTGCACGCCCCCTTCGCCCTGCACGGTCTCGATCATGACGGCGCAGGTCTTCGGTCCGATTTTTTGCTTGAGGTCTTCGATGTCATTGGGCTTCGCGTACTGGAAGCCGTCCAGGAAGGGCATGAAAAAATGGTGGAAATGCTCCTGTCCGGTCGCCGACAGCGTGGCCATGGTCCGCCCGTGAAAGCTGTCCACGAGGGTGATGATCTCGTAGCGGCCTTCGCCGTATTTGTCAAAGGAATATTTCCGGGCGCATTTGATGGCCCCTTCATTGGCCTCGGCCCCCGAGTTGCAGAAAAAGACTTTTTTCATGCCGGTTTTCCCGCAAAGGAGCGTCGCCAGCTCCACCTGGGGAACCGTATAAAAAAGATTGGAGATGTGGGCGAGAGCGCCGGCCTGCTTGGCGACGGCCTCCTGCCAGATCTTGTCGCAGGCGCCCAGGGCGTTTACGCCGATGCCGCTGGAAAAATCAATGTATTCTTTGCCTTCGGTGTCGTAGAGAAGCGCGCCCTCGCCGCGCACAAAGGCCACGTCATTGCGGGCGTAGGTATTGGCGATATTTGTGCTGTCTTTTTGTTTTAATTCTTCAAAATTCATCCCGTTTATCCTCCGTCAGTCGATCTGCTCAAAGATTGGTAAACATGGTGCCGATACCGGCGTCCGTCATGGTTTCAATCAAAATGGAATGGGGAATCCGGCCGTCGATGATAAAGGCCCGTTCCACGCCCTGCCGCACGGCGTATACGCAACTGTCGATCTTGGGGATCATGCCGCCTGAGATCACGCCTTCCTTGATCAGAGCCTTGACATCGGATACCCGCACTTCGGTAATCAGGCTGTTTTCATCCTTGACGTCCCGCAAAAGGCCCTTGACGTCGGTCAAGGCAATGAGACTCTTGGCCTTCAGGGCGCCGGCTATGGCGGCCGCCGCCGTATCGGCGTTGATGTTGTACACGCGGCCCTCGTCGTCGCAGGCGATCGTGGAAATCACTGGGATATAACCCGCCTCCAGGGTATCGTAGATAATTTGCGTATTAATTTTCGTGATGTCGCCCACGTTGCCGTATTCGTCGCCCAGTTTTTTCGCGATCAGCATATGGCCGTCGACGCCCGAGAGGCCCAGGGCCTTGCCGCCGTTGGTCTCAAGGATATTCACGAGATCTTTGTTCGTTTTCCCGGCGAGGATCATCTGCACGACGTCCATGGTCTCGTCGTCGGTCACCCGAAGCCCGTTCAAAAACTTCGATTCCTTGCCGATTTTTTTCAACATATCGGCGATCTCCGGTCCGCCGCCGTGGACGAGGACAACTTTGACGCCGATGGTCTGCAACAGGATCAGGTCCTTCATGACCATGTCCTTGAGCTCGGGATTCAGCATGGCGTTGCCGCCGTATTTGACGACGAGAATGCCCTTCTGGTATTTCTGGATGTAGGGTAGCGCTTCGATGAGTATCTGTGCTTTATCGTTCTGATTGATCATTTTTTCGTATTCCTCCTTCTATTGGTCCTTTATGGTCATTGGATTACAAGTCAAGTCCTTTGGCGGGGTCGATGCCGAGGGCGATGTTCATGCACTGAATGGCCGCTCCGCTGGCCCCTTTGCCGAGATTGTCAAACTGGGCGTGGATCGTGATCCGTTCGTCGTTGCCGCAGAGCCAGATCCTGAGTCCGTCTTTGCCGGCGAGGGTGTTGGATCCAAGCATGGCGGGCGTTTCCGAAAGATCCGCCACCGTGATAAAGCGCTGGTCGGCGTAGTGCTTTTGGAAGAGCGCGTGCATCTGCGCCAGCGTGACTTTTTTCTGGGTGTGGATGCCCACGGAGGTCAGCATCCCGGCGTAGTAGGGGGCGACGATGGGCATAAAGATCGGGCCTTCTTCGAGACCGCAATGTTTGGTGATTTCCGGCAAATGCTTATGGGTCTGGGACAGGCCGTAGACCCGGGGCGCGTCCAATTCCGCGTCATGCGGGTTTTCGTATTCGGCGATCATTTTTTTGCCGCCGCCCGAATACCCGGTCAGGGAATTGACCACAAAGGGATAGTTCTTCCCGACGATGTTGTGCAAAACCAGCGGGGCGATAATGGCGATGGCCCCTGTGGCGTGACAGCCCGGCACGCTGATCCGTTTGGCTTTTTTCAGTTTTTCCAGATAGTCCGGCGTGAGCTCGGGCAGGCCGTAGGCCCAGCTGTCGTCGCAGCGGAAGGCCGTCGACGCGTCGATAATGATCGTGGCGGCGCTTTCGGTCAGGGCGGCGATTTCTTTGGACGCCGCGTCGGGCAGACAGAGGAACGTGACGTCGGATTCGGCGATTTTCTTGATCCGCTCGTCGGTATTCTTCCTGAGCTCGTCTGAGATCTCCAGGACCTCGATGTCGTCCCTTCCCTTGAAACGCTCAAAAATTCTCAAGCCTGTTGTTCCTTCTTTGCCGTCGATAAAAACTTTGAACATGATTTACCCCCTCGGATAATGTGGTTTTGTCAAAAATAAAAATCAGCGTTCCTCTTTTTCCAAAAAGACCGCTGATTGGTGTTTGCCACAGAGTTTTTGCGTGTTCCTGACAGGCAACGGGCTAGATATGGTAAAAGATAAGAAACCGGATGTTTTCCTCGAAAAAGTATGTCCTTATCCTTTGCCTTGCCATAGACTGCATCGTAATCTCCTGTCCGTATTTTCCTGATCCCCTGGCGGAGCGCCCGCCCGGCCCTTTGTCTTCGCCGGGTTTCCCCGGGAAAGTCTCCGGCCTTTATCGGGATTGTGCAAATTATAGCAACAACAGGGGAAAATGTCAATACTTTTTTTCATTTTCCGTAATTTTTTTTGAACGCCGCCGGGTCCGCCGGATTTCCCGGGAAAAATACAAAAAACAGCTGTCAAAAAAGCCGCTCTCATGGTACAATAGGATACCGACAAAAACAGACGAAGGGAGGCGGAAAAATGGAAACGGAAATGAAGGACGGAGACCTGCGCGAAACAAGCAAATACGAGGTGGAACTGGACGAGCATCTGCCCGACGGGACGATCTGGTACCGCTATTACGAGACTTCCCTGTGGTACCGCTACGCGAAGCCGGCCTTTGACGAACTGAAAAAGCTCATCGGGGAGGGCGTCCACGGAACCGGCGTCATGACCCTTTCGATCAAAAATATGGATCCCGCGGCAAACGACAGCGCCGATTGCGTGTTGCGCTTCAAGAACTGCCGGCTGGACGAGGAATGAAATCCCGAAGGAGGAAAACATGTCAAAAGTACAGGTTTTTTATGATTACGCGTGCCCTTTTTGCAGAGAGGGCCTGAAGCTCTTTGAGGAACTGGTAAAGACGCGGACGGACCTGGAGATCGAGTGGATCCCCACGGAAGCCCATCCGCGCCCGGAAAATGTTCATCCCCATTCGGACCGCTGTTCCGAGGCCTGGTATGTCGCAAAGGAACTGGGCGTCGACCCCTGGGCCTTTCATGACGCCATGTACAAGGGCTATTTTGACGACAGGAGAAACGTCGAGTTCGTGGACGAAGTGGCGGCCTGCGTCAAAGGGCTCGCGGATCCCGTCAAATTCAAAGAAATCCTCGAAAGCGGCGCATACGCCGCGAAGCCCGGAGAAAACAACGACCTCGCCTATGAAAAAAGCGGCGTGTGGGTTCTTCCCGCCTTTCGCATGGACGGAAAAAAGCTTGACGCCACAGGCGGCGTCGGCGTCTCATCGGCGCAGATCCGGGCATTTTTGGGGTAAAAGCATAATATATACTATTTTAATCAAGTATTTCCACGGACTCGATTTCTTCAAGTTCGAAGAGCGTCCCCGACAATGCCGTTAACTTATCCCCTTTTTGAGTCATGACCGTATAAAGAATACTGTTGTCTTCATGATTTTTTTCGCTGTCCCGGATCCGGAGCGCGTATTCGTCGAAGATCTTGTAGGTGTTGACGATGATCCGCGCGTTGGTGATGGGCGTCTTGTACCGGATCAGGAGCTTTGAGTTGAGTTTGCGGCCGATGTATTTTGTCTCGAAGGCCTTCATGAAGATCAGCGTCATCAGGATCGCCGCCGCCGACAGGATCGCCAGCAGATAAAAGCCCCAGCCCACGGCGAGACCGATACAGCCGGTGGCCCAGATGGAGGCCGCAGTCGTGAGCCCTTTGATGGAGCCCTTGTCGCTCATGATCGTCCCCGCCCCCAAAAATCCTATGCCGCTGATGACCTGGGCGCCGATCCGGCCCACGTCGGTCCGGACTTGGGAGCCCATGGCGGGATTGGCGAGATACATGGAAAATACGTTGATCCGCAGTTGATCCGAAATCAGAGAAACCAGCGCCGCCCCCAGACACACGAGAATATGGGTCCGGAATCCCGCGGGCCTTTTTTTGTATTCTCTTTCATAGCCGATGACGCCGCCGACCAGAACCGCCAGACCGAGCCGGATCAGGATGTCTTTTGTGGTCAAATCCACTACAAATTCTTTTATCATCAGGTTACCTCTCTTTTCAGTAATTTTACATGGACCGGGTCGCGACGATATCCGCGCCCGTGCCAAGGATGTCTTTTAGGATCACTTGCCCGGCCCTCACCGGGGATTTGAGCCGTATCCCTTTCAAGGCCGCGATACATTGAAAATTGAGCGCCTTGGGGATCGCGCGGCTTGTCTTGACCGGAAGCCGCCGGTAAAGGGCCCCCTCTATCCGGACCGTGGATGTGATGACGCGCATGGGCGCCCTCACCTCTTCGACAGCGTATTTTTCCCCCCGCTCGCAGGTGTTCCCGGTGACCGCGAGACTTTCCGTATCCACGGTAAGTCGGCAGCCCATGGGGCAGACAATACAGATCATTTCTCTGGTCACGCGCCTTCACCTCCCGCGAGAGTCACCGTCAGGCTGTCCCCTTTGAATCCCTCAAGCAATTTTCCGGGAACGAGGACCCGTTCCATTTCCCCGGGCGCCAGATGGGGGCGCTTCAGCGAAAGAATCGTCGTCTCTCCGTCCCTGACTTCAATCCGTCTGTTCCTGTAGATATTTTTTACCCGCAGGAAGAGCTCAAGGCCTTCCGCGAGATTTTCCGCCCGGAATTTTTGCGGCACCGTATAGCTCACGCCTTCCCCCGCGTGAATCTCCCGGTAAGCGCCCGGCTTCACCTCCCGCCTCAGGTAGCGGCAGGCGGCGGAGGCGGCCTTTCTGGCCTCGGCGCTGACGAAATCCACAAGATCATGGACATGGAGCGCGTTCCCGCAGGCAAAAATCCCTTCGATATTGGTCTCCATGAGCTCGTTGACGACAGGCCCCTGGGTTCTCTCATCAATGAGCACCCCGGTCTTTCGCGAAACGTCGTTTTCGGGGATCAGCCCCACCGAGAGCAGCAGCGCGTCGACCTCGTATTCGCGTTCCGTACCGGGAATCGGACGCTTTTGTTCGTCAACGGCGGCGATCACCACTTTTTCAAGGCGCGCGTCGCCGATGACGTCGACGACCGTGTGGCTCAGGTAAAGGGGGATGCCGTAGTCGTCTAGGCACTGGGCGATATTCCGCGCTAGCCCGCCGGAAAAGGGCATCAATTCCACGACGGCCTTGACTTCGGCCCCTTCGAGGGTAAGACGTCTCGCCATAATGAGTCCGATGTCGCCGGAACCCAGGATCAGAATCTTCTTTCCCACCATATAGCCTTCCATATTGATGTAGCGCTGGGCGGCCCCCGCCGTGAAGATTCCGGCGGGCCGTTCTCCGGGAATGGCGATGGCGCCCCGGGTCCGCTCCCGGCAACCCATGGCGAGGATCACTGCGCCCGCGTGGATTTCCATATAACCCGACCGGGCATTGACGGCCCGGATGACTTTTTTGTCGCTGATTTCAAGAACCATGGTGTCGACCATGCACTCGATCCCCTGTTGCAGGACTTTTTCCGAAAAACGGAGCGCGTATTCGGGACCCGTCAGCTCTTCTTTGAATTCGTGCAAGCCGAAGCCGTTATGGATGCACTGTTGCAGGATTCCGCCGAGCTCCTTGTCCCGCTCGAGGATGAGAATCCGCTCAACGCCTTCTTTTCGCGCTTGAAGCGCCGCGGCGAGGCCCGCCGGTCCCCCGCCGACAATCACAAGATCATATTCCATCACATTCCCCCCTCGTCCAATTCTCCGCTCAGAATCCAGGACCCCTTTTTGTCCAGCAGGATTTGATCAGGTTTCCTGCCCAGTTCCCGGGCGAGGATCTCCAATACCCGGGGCCCGCAAAATCCCCCTTGACAGCGTCCCGATCCCGGCCGGCAGCGGCGTTTCACGCCGTCCACGGTCTTTGCGCCCACTTTTCTGCGGATGGCGTCGATGATCTCCCCTTCGGTGATCGTCTCGCAACGACAGATGACCCGCCCGTATTTGCCGTTCTTTTTGATCAGGTCCCGCTTCTTTTCGTCGGGAAGCTCCGCGAAGGAGATCCTGGGCGTGTTGCGCACGGGATTTTCCTTTCGGGTCGCGCCCCCCAGGTGCTCAATGACCATTTCGGCCACGGCGAGACCCACGGCGGGCGCCGCCGTCAGCCCCGGGGATTTCATGCCGGCCACGTTGAAGAAACCGGGGACGTCGGGCGCTTCACCGATAATGAAATCGCCGGTATCGGCTTCGGCCCGGATGCCCGAGAACGTCTTGATGCTGTCCCGGAAATTGATCCCGGGCACGCTGCGCAGGGACTGCTTTTTCACTTCGTCGAGACCCTTGCTTGTATTGCCTGTATAGTCCTTGTCGCCCACATCGAGGGCCGTGGGGCCCACGAGGATATTCCCGTGGACGGTTCGCGCCACGAGCACCCCCTTGCCCAGGGGCGTCGGGCACTGGAAGATCGTCGCCGAGACGAGCTCTCCGTCTTTTTTGTCGAGGATGAAATATTCCCCGATCCGCGGCGTCACGGTAAAGTTCACGGCGCTCGCCATGCCGTTTACGGCGTCGGCGTAGACGCCCGCCGCGTTGACGACGGTTTTTGTCTCGAGGAAGCGCCCGTCCGCCAGCGTGACCTTGAATCCGTGCCGCCCGCCCGTGATGATTTTTTGGATTTCCGTGACCTTCGCGTCCGTCAGGATCGCGACGTCGTTTTCGGCGGCGTTTTCGAGGAGTTTGATACAGGTAAACCACGGATCGACGACTGCCGCCGTTTCCGCGTACAAGGCGCCCAGGACGTCAGGATTCACCCGGGGTTCCCGGGCCAGGACAGTTTCCCGGTCGAGGATAGCAAGTCCGGGAACGCCGTTTTGCAGGCCCCTTTCATAGAGCGTTCGGATATGGGACATGTCCTCGTCGTCAAAGGCCAGCACATAGGAACCGGTCCTCCGGTAGGGGGCGTCGATCTCATGGCAGAGGCTTTCGTACATGGCGTTACCCTGCACGTTGTATCTGGCCATAAGACTTCCCGGCGGCGCGTCAAAGCCCGCGTGGATAATGGCCGAATTGGCTTTTGTCGTTCCGCAGGCCACGTCGTGTTCCTTGTCCAGTACCACCACATTCAGTTTGTACTTTGCCAGTTGGTAGGCGACCGCGGCGCCGGATATGCCCGCGCCGATCACCGCAACGTCGATCATAGGCTTCACTTCCTTTTTGCGTATTTGCAAAAAAGTCAAACAGAATGTAGAAAAGGCGACCTTTCTGCATTCCATTTGACTCTCTCTTCACCGGTCAATATTCAATTCCGATTATAATTCCTCTATAATGTCTTTTACGGATTCGAACGCGTACGTCGGCGCGAACTCCGTTTCGGCCAGCATTTTCCGGTCCGTCTCGCCGCTCAAGACCAGGATCGAATCCATTCCGTTGTCCGTGCCCGTACGGATATCCGTATAGAGCCTGTCGCCCACGATCACGGTCTCTTCTTTACGCAGACCATATTTGGCCAGGACCGCGTCCACGATATAGCGATTGGGCTTCCCGATCACGAGGGGAACGCGCCCGTAGGTCGAATACTTGATCATCTCGATCATGGCCCCGATGTCGGGCATGACGCGCCCGCCCTCGACCGGGCACACAAAGTCCGGGTGCGTCGCGATATAGGGTACGCCGTCCATGATGTAGTCGCAGCCGATCCAGAGTTTTTCATAGGTCAGCGTCGTATCAAAGCCGAGGATCACATAGTCGGGATGTTCGTTTCTCCCGCGCACAAGGGTGAATCCGCTCTTTACAAATTCCTCCTCCAGGGCGGGCGTTCCCAGCAGGAAAATCCGCGCGCCGGGCTTTTCTCTGTTCAGATAAATGGTCGTCGCTTCCCCCGAGGTAAAAATATTGTCTATGGTCGCGGGAAGTTTCATTTTTCGCAATTTTTCAAGATAAACAACCTTGCTCTTGGACGAATTGTTCGTGAGGAAAATATAACGGACGCCGCGGGCCGTCAGGGCTTCCAGAAAGCGATCGGCGCCGGGAATCATCTCGTTCCCGAGATAGATGGTCCCGTCCATATCCAAAAGAAAACACTTTTTTGCGGATAATTTTCCCATGAATTACGCCCCTTTCCCCAATACTACGACATAATTACAAGAAGCCGCATTCGGACGTAATATTTGTACGGGTTTTCCCCAACCCGCCGGCGTCAGCATACTCGTCTGCTTTGCCTTTTCCGCTTCCTCTTGGGCCTTCTTTTTTTCGGCTTCCCGTTTCCGGGCGCCGATGGTCTTGTAGCCGAGGGCTTTGGGGAGCGCCAGCGCGATGGTCTCCGAATAGGTCACGAGGGCCAGCACCACCAAAAGCGATATGATGAAGGGCCACACTTCCCGGACGAAATCCGCAAACCGGCAGCCGGTGATGGCGCAGACCGTATACATCATGGATCCGAAGGGCGGCGTCAGTCCGCCGATCATGATATTGACAATGAGGATCACGCCGAAATGCAGCGGATCGACCCCTCTGGACACGGCCGCGGGGACCAGCAGGGGGCCTAAAATCACGAGAGCCGCGCCTCCTTCGATAAACATGCCCACAAAAAGGAGCAGGATGTTGATCACGATCAAAAGTCCGAAGGCGCTGCTGCTGATATTCATGAGAAAGGCCGTGATCCGCATGGGGATCCGCTCCAGCGTCAGGTAGTAGCCGAATACCTTGGCCGAGGCGATGATCAGCATGACGGAGCCCGTACTCGACACGGTCTCCTTGATGATCAAGGGGACGTGATGCCATTTGAGCCGCCGATAGGCCGCTACCCCCACGATCAGGGAAAATACCGCCGCGATCCCGCCCGCTTCCGTAGGTGTACAGAGCCCCATCCGCATGCCGAGGATGATCCCGAAGGGGATAACCAGCGCGTAGATGGATTTCCAACCCTGCCGGATGATCTCCATGGGCCTTGGGGCCCGGTCCCGGGTGGGTTTGTACCCGCGTCTTCTGGCGATCAGATATACGGTCGCCATGAGGGCCATGGTCATCAGGACCCCGGGGGTATATCCCGCGAGGAACATATCGCCCACGGTGACATTGGCCAGCATGGCGTACACAATGAGGTTGTTCCCGGGGGGAATAACGGGGCTCACGGCCGACGAGGCCGCGGTCACCACAGAGGCGAAATCGACAGGCATGCCCTTTTTCAGCATTTCCGGAACAAGAATCTTCGCTTCCATGGCGGCGTCGGCGTTGGCCGATCCCGTGATCCCGCCCATGAGGGCCGAGAGCACGCAGTTGACCTGGGCGAGCCCGCCCTTGAGATGGCCCGAGAGCACTTCCGCCATATCCATCAGATGCTCGCTGATCCCCGAATAATTCATGACGGAGCCCAGCAGAATGAAGAAAGGCACCGCCAGATACTGGAAGGACTCAACGGCGGTCACGAACTGCTGGATCGCCATGTTGACTGGCATGGACGTATTGATGAAGAAGAAATAATACAGCGTCGCGCCGATCAGGGAAAGGGCGATCGGAACGTTGAAGAAAAACAGGAAAAACAGGATGAAAATGGGGGCCATGGGATGAAACATCAGGCATCCCCTCCTTTCCCGAGCAAGATTTTCAGGCTGTTCCAGAAAAACATCAGCGAATAGAGCGTCATCAGCGTAAAGCTGATCACGATCGATACATTTATATAGTCGTAGGAAATCTCAAGGGCCGAGGTGATCTTCGTGGACCGCAGCACATAGCCCAGGCTCAGCCAGGACATGGCGGAGCAGATGACCAGAAGGACGATGGAGTTGCAGAGTTCGACGCTTGCCCGGGCCTTCCCCCGGATCAGCTGCACGACGATATCGACGCCCATCAGGCCTTTTTTGCGAAAGCCGCCGGCGGCGGCGAGAAAAATCGTCCACACGAAGCAACCGGTGGAGACTTCCTGATTCCATACCAAAGTAAAACGCAGGCAGTAACGCGTGAAAACCGTGAAGGAAGTCAAAGCCACCGTCACGAGGATAAATACGCCCGCGATATAAAATTCAAAATTGTCGTAAAATTCCAGTCGCCTCGTCTCGGACCGGTATTCGCCGGGCCCGAAGCCCAGTACCGGATAGAAGACGAAGGGCAGAATACCTGCCAGAATTCCCCAGAGGACGGATTTTCCGAAATGTCTCGCCGTTTCCATGGAGAGCGCGACCCAGAGCAGGATCGCGATCACCGCCATGATCTGCTGCATGGACGGGGAAGAATTGGCCCCGAAGCTGATCCAGGCCACGACGCCGTAAAAGACGAAATAAAAAATATGAAATTTCGCTACTTTCCAGATCAGAAAGAGCAGATTGACGCCGGGAATAACCGACAACACCGGCTGAACCCCCGCTTTTTGAAAGATTTTCCACAGTCCCGCGACAGTCAGCAGGACCGCGACAATCAAGATGATTTTCAAAGATATCCCCCCATTGTTACCGGTCGGCAGGTATGCCGCGGAGGCGCGCCTGAACGCGCCCCCGCAAATCTATCCTGTATACCTCATGATGCACGCGTTTCGAATTCAAAATTCCGTCGTTTATTTTTTTCCGCGGATCTTGTTCAGCTCAACCATGATCTTGTCGTAGATGCCGGGCGTCCACTTGGGGAATTTGGTGAAAACGACGGAAGCGGCTTTGTTGAAGGCGTCCGCGTCAACTTCGTGCACATTGACCCCTACGCCCTTCAGCTTTTCCATAAAGTCGGCCTCGGAAGCCACCGTGGCGTCCAGATTGTCTTTGGCGCCGAGATCCACCTGTTCCTGGATCAGTTTCTGCTGTTCGGGGGTCAGGCTCTCCCAGAGTTTCCGGGAAATGGTCACGGCCGATACGCCCAAAAGGTGATTCGTCAGGGAGTATTCCTTTACATTTTCCCACTGTTTTGTGCCCCAGTAGGTCATGATGGAGCCTTCCACGCCGTCGATGACGCCGGACTGGATGGCCGCGTAGGTGTCGGGATAGGACATGGCGATGGGATTCGCGCCCAAGGCCTTGATCGTTTCCGTATAGAGCGGGCTCGTCGGTACGCGGAGGTTGATCCCCTTCATGTCTTCGGGCACTTTCACGGGTTTCTTCAGCATCATGCTGCGGAATCCAAATACCCAGTCGATGGACAATACTTTGATGCCCTGTTCGTAAGCTTTAGCCTTGAGATCTTCCACCAGGGGCGTTCTTACCATGGCCAGATACTCGTCAAAGGACGTATAGAGGAAAGGTCCGATGATGGCGTTGAAATCGGGCACATAGTCGCCCAGAAAATCCACGCCGTCCACGCACATGACGTCTCCGCCCTGGGCCACGAGCTCCAGGCCGTCCTTTCCGATGGGCATGGTGCCGCTGTCAAACAGCTGAACTTCCAGCGCGCCCTTGCTGCCCTTGTTGATGCCGTCGATGACTTTCACGAGGGAAAGCGTCGTCTGCTCGGCGGGAACAAACTTCGTCGTCAGCTTGATCACTCTCGGGGCGGCGTAAAGACCTGATACCAGTAGCGCAAACAATGTCAGCAGTGTTGCAAGTCTGAAAAATCTTTTCATAAAACATCCTCCTTGGTTGTGTTGGTTTTCTGATTTTTTTGAAGAAAGGAAAATAAAAAAGCTTAAAAAACCGACTTTTATATTGTCTTCCGGCCAACGCGTAACAATATAACAGCATTTTTCAAGCCATCTCTATCACCGCAGCTTTATTCATCTACTTTCTTATATAGTATAAAACCTTTCTTTTGTCAAGGGCGCGGGGGAAATTTTTTTCCCCGGTTTTGGGGTGATGGTTTTGTTCTTCAGATGTTCCACAGGGATTTTTTTGACGTGCTGACGCTGACGGCGCCGGCCCTGATGGCCGCCGTGACGTCGGATTTGTCGCCGATGAGGCCCGAGGCGATGATGGGCGTCGGGACGAGGACGGACATTCTCGAGATGATTCCGGGGATAATGCCGGGCAGAACCTCCACGGCGTCGGGCTTGTTTTCCCGTATGTGCTGCACGCTGTTTTCAAAGGAAAAGGAGTCGATGATGAAGAAGCGCTGGATCACCGGGATTTTTTGCTTCCGGGCGTAGAGCGCGACGTTGTGCTTTGTGGTAATGAGGCCGTCGGGGCTCACTTCCCGCATCAGGTAGTCCACAGTGTAATTGTCCGAGGACAGGCCCGCCACCATGTCGATATGGATGAAGACAAGCTTATTGTGTGCTTTCAATGTGCTTACAATGTTACGCAAATTGACGAGATTGCTCATGACGACAAAACCCAGCTCGCTGGCGCTCTCGCAGGCCTCCTCGAGAAAATCCGCGTTGCGGATGGCGGGGATCACCGGATTTCTTTCAAGTATATCGCGCAGCCTGGGCATCGTTTCCTCCGAAAATGCTCTGATTTTTCCTACTACCATTATACCGGATTCTTTTTCCTTTGAAAAGAAAAATTTCAATATACTTTTTCGCAAGCCGGTGGTATAATGGAAGTATCCTTTTACAACAAGCGGAGGAATGTGATGAACAGTTTTCGGGAACGAGTCGATTTTTTCTGGAAATGGTTCCAGGCCAACGAGGAAAAAATCCACGATTTTATCGAACATCCGGAGAATTACCAGACCGAGCAGTCCACGGCCTTTGTGGGAAACGCGCTGGATCTCGTCTTCAAGCGGGAATCCTATTTTGAGTTCGGCGGCAACCACGAGTTTTCCTTTTCCACGGCAGGAGAACGCTATTTGTTTTATCTGCTGCCCTATTTCGTCTCCCGGGCCCCCGTGGACCTCAAATACAACTGGACCTTCTCCCCTTACAAGATGGGGGGCGTCGCCGATTCCTTCGGCTTCAAAAAAGAGGACTCCGTAATCGCCATCCGGGACATCGAGCTCCTCGTCGGCTATGACGAAAAACAAAACGTCTTTTATGTGGGCTTTTACAACGAAACCTTTGCCGCCATGGACGAAAACGCGGCCATGAACATGTTCTTCGTGCTGCTGGACAGTCTTGTGGGTGAAAACGTCGTCGAAATGTACATCGGCCCCATTGAGCGGATGACAAAGCGCAAGGGGAAAATGATTCCCATGAAAGACCTCTACGGCTATATCGAGAAAAAACTGAGCGACAACAAGCGAACGTTCTTCCACAATCCCTCGGACTCCTACTCGGCCTACGAGATGGACCCCGTCCGGGGCGGCGGCTTGCGGGAGGACCTCTTCGCGGGAACGACCTGCTTCTTTGACCTCATCGACGAATACTACGGCAAAAAAAGAGAGATTTTCGACGCTTTTACGGCCGCCGGCGCCAAGGCCTGCTTTCTGTATTTCCCCCATATGGGCGCCGGTGAGGAAACGGCGGTCCACATCCGGGAGGAAATTCTGGAAAAAATCGAGAAATTCGTCCTCGGCGAAAAGGATACGGGCAAGGAGATCGGCATCCTGCTGGGAACGGGATACGGCGTCGAAAACGCCTATATCGACCTTCTGCTCTATGACGAGGACATCTTTCTCCAGGAAGTCCGGCCGCTGCTCAGGCAGTACGACTACGCCTTCTTCCTGGCGGAATTCCGCGAAAAGGGCGCGGTCAAAAACCTCTCGGACAAGAGAGAAGGCCTTCTTTTCACGAGTTGAAAAATTTCCGGAAAATTTGAAAAAAAGTATTGACATTGGTTTTGATTTGTGATATTATATCTTTTGCTGCGGAAAAAATGAGCGGCTGCCCGAAAACGACTGAAACCGTCTGAAACGGGCAAACAAGGACATTAACAACAGAATAGAGAAAGACAAAGCATAACCTGAACGAAACAATAATAAAGGTGTTATTTAACTCAAAGGTCGTGGACCGGAGAGATTTGAGTCGAAAAACTCG
>JAISTB010000022.1 GCA_031272775.1 Fusobacteriaceae bacterium
CGTGCGTTCACACTTGAAATCCGTGCAGCTACTTCCCGAAAAGATCAAAGGGTTTTTCGGTTCAAAGACTACCAGTTACGCTGCATAAACTGCGCAAGGTTTAATCGGGGAAGCAATAACCTACATATTATCCCATTATGGCAAACATGTCAAGCAATAAAATGTCAAAATGAAGTGTATACAAAAACTGGCCTGAATTCACGCGGAATTCGGGCAAAAAAGATTTTTTTGATTTGTTCATTCAAGCTTTAAATTTCAAGTTTCCGGTTTCTGGCGTCCACGCTCCATGTGTCAACAATTTCCCCGTGTTCGGCGACGAGAACGGCCGGATAGAGCGCTGTGGTCGGACAGATATGGGTGGGAATGACGTAGAGTTCCGTTCCGATGGCCGGAACCTCCCCCTCATGCCCCTCTTCCATCCGGAATACCCAGTGCTCTTCGCTCTGTCCCATTTCCACAACGTGGTCCAGACCGACGATCTTACCCCGGCTTCCGGGAGGGTCCGCAGCGATGCCCTTATGTCCGAGATCCAGGGTAAAATAGCCTTTCTCAGGATGGCTGACGACCCGGGTGAGAACGAGCGCCCCGGGTACAAAGGGCATGTCTTTGAATTTAGAACAGTATCCGTAATCCGACAGGAATAACGTTCCCGGCGACAAATAGACGCCTTCATGCCTGGCGTGGCAGGGAAAAGACGGCGTACCACCCATTACTAGAATTTCGCACGGGAGGTTTTTGGCCGCAAGCTCCTCTTTTACGGCGCGGATTTTTTCATGGACGGCGTCCACCGCGCTTTGACGCTCCTCAAGATCCGGTATGCCGTGATGGCCATCATAACAGTGAAATCCCCGCAGTTGGATTCCTGGTATCGGCGATGCCTTTTCATAAAAGGCCGCGCTTTGCGCGCAGGGCACGCCGGTTCGGTTCATCCCTAAATTCATGTCCACAAGGACCTGGTAGAATTCTCCGTTTTCCACGGCGCAATTCCCCAGTAATTTCAACTGTTTTAAATCGTCTCCGATCGCGAAAAATTCCGTATCCGGGTATGTCTTGACCAGTTTCGCGAAACGCTTGATATTGGGGCCGATCAGGGGATAGGCCACAATGACCCGGGGCGCTTTCAGCATCCCCAACATTTCCCCTTCCGCGATGGTTGCGCATTTGAATCTTTTGATGCCCATGGTCATTTGCAACAAGACCATTTCGCGCATTTTGTGCGATTTGATATGGGGCCAGAGGTTTTCCGCGGACTTTGCCACAGCGATGGCTTTTCTCGTGTTTTCTTCGATGATCTCTTTGTAATAAATCAATGCCGGCGTAATAATATTTTCCGTTTGCCTCAAAACATAGTTTTCTGACATCTTTCACCTCATTGCGCTGATTCTTGCGCTTTTAAAAAGAACTTCCGGTATAATTCCATGGCTTCATACAATTGCTTTTCTTCGAGAAATTCATCTTTGATGTGCGCCTGGTCAATACTTCCGGGCCCCCAGATGATTGCCTCGAAGCCTCCTTGATGAAACCATGACATATCGCAGCAGGCCGGAAAATACGTGATCTTCGGCTTATTGCCCCGATATTCCGCGTAGACGGCGCCGGCTGTCCGGACGATATCGGATGACGGCAGAACCGCACTGGGCGTCACCTGGATAAATTCTTCGATCGCCCAGCCGATTTCTTTGTGATGAAATAAATCCGTGAGAATCCCCTCGATTTTTCGCTCGAGGCTTTCCCGGGTATCACCGGGTACTGTCCTGCAATCCAGCACAACTTCACAGGTTCCGGGGATAATGTTATCCTTGATTCCGCCGTGGAGCACAGTGGCCGCCACAGTCGGCGGAGGCAGGATATCCGGCTTCATTTTCCCCAATGCTTCGTTCCATTGATCAATTTTCAGTAAAAACGCGGCCATCAGGGTTAAAGCGTTAATTCCCGCGTCCGGTTGCCCCGCGTGACACTGCTTTCCCTTGATCGTCACCCGAAAGCGAATGACGCCTCTGTGCGCGATATTCAATTGATTGCCGGTCGCCTCGCCGACGACGACCCAGTTTCTTTTTCCTTTTTGAAAATTTTGGATAAACCGCTTTGTCCCGATTCCGTCGACTTCTTCATCGGCCACAAAGGCCAGTACCAATTCACAATTGCCTTTTACCGCCCCTTCTCTCTTCAAGCGGATCGCCGCCGTGATCATGGCCGCGATGGCGCCTTTCATATCGCAAGTTCCGCGTCCGTATAAGTATTCTCCTTCTTTCGTCAGCGTAAACGCTTCTTTTGTCCAGCCTTCACCGGCGGGGACCACGTCAAGATGCCCGTTGAGTATCAGTTTACAGGGGCCTTCCCCGGTTCGCGCGATGATGTTCGCCCTGTTTTCTCCGACAATCTGAAGCTCCGTCGAAAAGCCTTCCCGCTTCAGCAAGCCTTCGATATATTCGGCAACCGGCTTTTCATCCCCGGGTTTGTTCACGCTTTGAAACGATATCAGATCCCGCAGAATCTCCAAGGCCATTTCTTTGTATACGTCCATAATCCGTCCTTATCTGATAAAGCTGGCCAGATACATCGTAAGCGGCGGGCAGTAGGCCACAACGAGGATGACGATCGCGCCGGAGATAAAGAAAGGAACCAGATCCTTTGTACATTCCTCAATGGATATTTTCGCGATGTTGCAAGAGATAAAAAGCGTCGTTCCCACAGGCGGGGTAAAAAGACCCATGGCCAGCGAACACAGCACGATGATCCCCATGTGTATGGGATCGACGCCGATACCGGCCGCGATCGGCATAAAGATCGGCAGGAAAATATAGAGATTCGGGACATTGTCCATAACCATCCCGGCCAGGAACAGGATCATGATCATCACGAAAAGCAACATGCCGCCCGGGAGCTTGAGGTTGAGCAGCGCCCGCGCGATTTTTGTTGGGATGTTGTTGCTGATCAGGATCCACTGCATGATGGTGGCGGTGCAGACGACCATCATGACTACCGTCGTACCGATTGCTGAATCCCGCAGGGCCCGGAAGATCTTTTTGATCGTCAGCGTCCGATAGACGAAAATCCCCAGGATCAGCGAATAAACCACACAGATGGAAGCGGATTCCGTCGGCGTCGCGATCCCTAAAATAATGCTTCCCAGCATAAAAATCGGAAAGAGCATGGCCCAGAAGGCGACAATGCTTGCCGACAAAATTTCTTTCAACGACGCCCTTTTTTCTCTCGGATACTTGTTTTTGAGCGCCATCCATACGGTTACGGCAAGATAGGTCAATCCGATCAGAATTCCCGGGATGGCGCCCGCCAGAAACAGTTTGGCGACGGAAAGCCCGGTGATATAGGAAATCACGATCATGGTACTGCTGGGCGGAATAATGATCCCCACGACGGAACTCGTGGCGTTGATGGCCGCCGAAAAAGATTTCGGGTATCCTCTGTCATTCATTTCGGGAATGAGGATCGCGCCTACGGATGAGGCGTCCGCTACGGAAGAGCCGGAAATTCCCGCCATGATCATACTCGTTACCACCGAAACGCAACCCAGACCGCCGGGCAGTTGCCGCACAAGAATACTCGCGAAATTGATGAGCTTTTTGGCGATTCCGGCCTCCACCATCAGATTTCCCGCCAAAATGAAGAAAGGAACGGCCAGAAATGCGAAGGATTGGGTATTGGAAAAGAATTTCTGGGCCGCGAGAGCGGTGGAAATTCCCCGAAACTGCATAAAAAGAAGAGAACCCGTTCCCATGGCGAAGGCGATCGGCACGCCGATAACGATAAAAATGGCAAAAGTCGCGAACATAAGGATTAACATTTTTCTTCACCGCCCGTTTTCAAGATATCAAACAGGATGTATTTGATGAGATTGTAGGATACCACCAGAGCAACTCCACTAAATCCCACCACCATGGAACCATAGGTAAACATTTTGCTGATTCCCGTCAAAACCAGAATCTCGTTTCGGAGAGAAAGGCTCAGACTGAACGAAGCGATGATCATGGAAACCGAAAAATACAGCATTACCATGTGTACCAGAATTTCGATCACGTGCCGCGTCGTCCCCTTGAACCGCTCCTTGATGAAAACAAGGGCGGTGTTTCCGTTACTTTTCGCTATGGCGATGGCGCTCAGCGCCACGATCCACGGAAACAAGAGGTTTGTCATCTCACTGGTGATCACGATAGGACGCTTGAACACGTAGCGGCAAAGGACTTCCATAAACACGAATCCGGTCAGTACCGCCATCATAATACCCGCGATTCCGCTCAAAACATCTGTGATGAGGTAAATTGTTTTTTCTAATTTTTTCATTGGTCTTCCTCTCCCCATATCCTTCCCGATTGTTCCTATTTTTTGTATTCTTTGATGATCGCGCTCACTTTTTCGTCGGCGCCGGAATAAAAGATTTCATAGACAGGTTTTGCCGCCTCGGCGAAAGCCGCCGGATCCGGATGCGTAATCTTTTTGAACCCGTTTTTCATCATTTCAAGATATTTGCTGTCGGCGTTTACCGCGTACGCTCTCGATACTTCCTGCGCCTTTGCCGCTCCCTCAAGAATGATTTTTTGCGTTTCCGCGTCCATGCTCTCGAATTTTTTGTCGTTCATAATAAAATTGATCGCATAGTAGAATACATTGACTACGGCGAGGTAATCCTGGACTTCAAAGAATTTTTGCTGATAAATCGCGTCAATGGGGTTGAACTGCCCGTCAACGACGCCCTGGCTCATGCCGAGGTACAATTCGGAGAAAGGCAGCGTTGTCACGGAACATCCGAGACTCTCAAAGGTCTTGATGGAAGCGCCTTCGTTGGGAGAGCGCATTTTGAGTCCTCTCATGTCCGCTACGCTTTCAATGGCCCGTTTGTTGTTTGTGATCTGCGCCATGCCCAGATCTCCCCATCCGATGATCTTATACCCGAATTTCTTCGCGATTTCCTTGTAGCGTTCTCCAAGCACGCCTTCCTGCAGTTTATGTCCTTCGTCAAAATTCTTTACGAGAAAGGGAAGCGTAATCCCGGAAAATGAGGGATCCACGGTGGACATGCTCGAACATCCCGGCAGAGAAAAATCCAGGACGCCGATCTTGACCATTTCGATCATTTCCTGCTCGGAACCGAGGGTTCCGGCGGCAAATAATTCCACGGAAATACGCCCCTTGCTTTCCTTTTCGACGTATTCCTTGAATGTCTTCGCCATTTCCCCGCGGACGGAATCCTCCACCGTATTGTAGCCCAGCTGGAATTTGTAATCTTTTGCCTGTACCACAAGCCCGGACAGCAAAATTCCCATCAGAATGACCTTCAGCAGCAATGCAACTTTTTTCATTTGTTCCTCCTTTATTTTGATGTAAGTGAACTAGTATTCCCTGTGATTCCCGGTTACTTTATCCTCGCGATGAGCTCCACCTCCGTGGTGATATCCGTCGGGAGCACATTCACGCCGAGGGCGCATCTTGTGTGCTTTCCTTTATCACCGAAGACTTCCATCATCAGATCGGAAGCCCCATTGATGACCTGCGGCTGTCCGTAAAAGTCGTCGGCGCTTGCCACAAAACCTTTCAAATGAACGATCTCTTCGATATTGTCCAAATCCCCGACCGCTTTTTTCATTTGCGCGAGCAGATTATACGCGCAATATTTTGCCGATTGATAGCCTTCCTCGGCCGTGCGTTCTTTGCCGACCTTTCCGGTAAAGAGCTGCTGGCCGTTAATGATGGGCCCCTGGCCGGAAACGAACAGCAGATTCCCTACGATCTTATAGCTTGTGTATGAAGCGATGGGCGTGGGGGGCGTCGGCAGTTCAATTCCCAATTCTTTCAGTCTGTTTTCGATGATCATGATTTATGCTCCTCCTTAAAATTTTTCTCTGTTTTCATGGATTTCATCCAGATAATTGTACAGCGTGAATTTTGATATCCCGAATACGTTGCATATTTTTGTGTTTGATTTGCTGATCAAGAGCGCCCCTTTTTCATCCAGGTAACGCAGCGCCCGTATTTTGTCTTCTCTGGTCATTTCCGCCACCGGTTTTCCGACGATCTCCAGGCTCCCGTTGATCAGATAGGTAAGCAAATCGGAAACATTCGTTGCGAAAAATTCTTCGGAAGTCCGCGCGTTGGAGTCAGGCAGTTTGGAATCCAAATAATCCCTGATTTTCATGGTTTTCGTGACGTCGCTGTTGACGCAAAGGGCGCCGATGAAGTGGCCTTGATCATTTTTCAGATACATTGTGGAAGACATCAGGGTTTTCCCGTCTTTCGTCTTTGTCACATAATTCGTCTTCAGATCCTTTGTCTCTGTGCCTTTGATGACTTCCAGCCCCAAGTTGCTGCCGCAGTCTCCGATATTCCGTCCCGTGATGTGGTTGTTTTCGATGGCGACAATACTCCTGTCATAGCCTTTCGACCAGTCATGGAGCACAATCTCCGTTTCATCTCCAAATTGCGCTTTCAGCAATTGCATCAAATTTTTGAAAAATTCCATTTCTTCGTCAATCGTTTTCATGCTTTCACTCCTCACTGCAGGCTCATTTTCTCTTTAGATATAAATTCAAGCATAAATTCAAATTATTATTATTTTGAAATTTATCAAAAATCAAACTTTTTTTCATACAACAATACTATACGCTTCTTCTGCTGTTTTGTCAAGGGAAAATTTTGCCTTTGACCATGAAATCTTATTTTTCCTGACAACGCGCTTGTTTGCGCGCATAATGCAGCGCAAATAATCAGCGTATTTCTCCCGATTAAAGCCGGAAAACACAAAAAAGGCCGGAAACCTTCCAGCCTTTTTCAAATTTTCTTATCTTTCGGCTACGGTACAGGCGCCCTTCTCACGAGTCACAGTCAGGCTCGTCCGCGGGAAAATCCATCACGGATTTCAGCATATGCTCGCTGACGATCTGCTCAAATTCGGGGTCATCCTGATAGAGATCATCGAGAAGCGCCCGGATGTAGGTCACCATTTTCCGGTATTTCGGCAGATCCGTCTCGTGAGAATAGCTGTCCGCGATGGCGATGATCGGGATCAAGCGGTCGAGAAGATTGACCAAAAAACGCAAAAGGTCGACAAAAGGCTCGGGATTTTCCCGGATGGCGTCCCGGTCAAGCTGATCGATGACGGAATAGGGATATTTGCCGCCGAATGAACTTTTTTCTTTCATGAAATTACTCCGTTTGGCGCTCTTAACAATAACGCCCCAGAAAATCTTTGATTTTGCTGTCAAACAGCTGCGGTTGGAGAATGCCCGCCATATGACCCACATCGCTGTCAATCACATAGAGTTCCGCGTTGCCGCCGAGCCAATTGATCCGATCCACGGTCCACTTTACAAATTCCGCCGGGTGCATGAGATCGCTCCGACAGGGTACGGCCAGCACGCGGGCTTTGATCCGGGAAAGGGCCTCGTCGAGATTTCCGCCGAAATGGCGGGAAATATCGTGGTTCATAAAGATGCGACACGTGTAGATCCAGTGATTCAGGTCGACCAGGGCGGACCGCTCCACCTGGAGCTTGTACAGCTGATCTTCCACGGTGGAGAAAGCGAGTACGTCTTTGTAACAGTCGACATCGGCGCTGTTTCTTTTGTAGGTCCGCTCGAGATAAGGAGCGGAAAAGGCGCCCACGGTCATGATTTGCAACGCAAGATATAAACTTTCGTCCGGTTGCTCCGCCTCGTTGTAGTAATTCCCGCCGTGCCATTTGGGATCCAGCTTTGCCGCCCGGATCGCGTGCTGCAAAGAGATAAAGGACGTAAATGACGGATGCACCGGCGTCGCGATAACCGGAATGATCACGTCCACCCATTGGGGATAATGAACGGCCCACTCATAGGAAATGATGCCGCCGGCGGACGCGCCCATTGCCGCTTTGAGATGGCTTATGCCCAGTGACTCCAGTAAGGCCTTTTGCGTATGGACAATATCCGTCACAGTGGGCACGGGAAAGGAAAGGGCGTAGCGCTTGCCCGTGGCGGGATTTACGGAATACGGGCCCGTCGTATGGACAAAGCTCGATTTTACAGCGCAATTGCAGAGATTATCCGTACTGATCACGAAATATTTATTCGTATCCACCGCTTTTCCCGGGCCGATAAGACCGTCCCAATATCCGGCCAATTCGTCGGTTTCGGCGTATTTTCCCGCACAATGGCTCGTCGCGGAGAAATAATGGGAGACAAGAATAACATTATCTTTTGCCGCGTTGAGCGTACCGAAGGTCTCGTATCCGATTTCCACCGGAATCGTCGGTCCGTATTCAAAGGCAAAATTCTCGATCTTGAAAACCTGTTTTTTTGTCAACAAGGCCATGGTTCACCTCCCGAAGTTTCTTCAGACAATGCCGGCAAAGGTCAAAAGGATCCCGACTGCGGTCATGATGAACGGAATGATTACCGTCAAGACAAAAACGTGTTTGTAGGAATCCCTTGGCGTAACGCCGCAGACCGAGCACATCAGAATGAAGGTGGCGCAGTGGGGCAGCGTATCCAAGCCGCAGCAGGCGATAACCATGATTCTATGGAAAGCGGCGGGATTGATCCCCGTGGCCAGATAGTTGGGAAGCATCAGGTTCGCAAAGATCTGCAATCCGCCGAGGGCCGTTCCCGTAATACCCGCGACGACATTGACCGCGAATACGGCGGAAACATAGGGATTGAAGGTCGTGGTCAGGCTGTTGGCGAAGTTGATAAAATACTGGAACGCCGGAGCGATCTGTACTACGCCCGCAAAGCCCATAACGCCGCCCGTCAAAAATGTGGCCGGGATACTGTTCCAGAATCCGTTGACAAATGTCTTGACAATTTTTCCTTTCAAGGTCTTGTAATTCAGCAGCACGTTGAGGAACATGGCCGTCAAAAGCGAAGTCAGGATCGTATGCAGCGCGGGCATCATGCTCTTCAGGATAAACATCATGACAATTACGGTAATGATGGGGATGATCGACGTCGCAAAGGGAGGCAGGGACTTATCTTCTATGGCTTCAATGGCGTCGGAACCGGATACGACATAGCCGATACCTTTTTCCACGTCTCTGCCGCTGACGATCTTCAAGTACAGACTGCCCAAAACGAGACCCAGCAGCCCGATGATCGTTCCCATGATCGGCGCCGCGTAAGCGTTTGTCCCGAGGTTATACTGGGGTTGTGTCAAAAGCGCGTTTGTGAGGGTCGGATTGCCGGGAAAGGCGAGACAGAGGGAAACGGAAGCCGCCAAAACGATGCCCGGCAGGTAATTTTTGGAAATGTTCGCTTTTCTGAAAAGAGGAGCGGCTATAGGATAAATGGCAAATACGATAACAAATGCGCTGATCCCGCCCAAAGCCAGAATCAAGGTTACCAAAAGCGCCGCCACCGCCGCCATTTTGGTACCGCACAATTTAAACAACTTTGCCGCGACGGACTCCGCCGCGCCGGAGACTTTCATGAACTCGCCGTAGGCCGCGCCCAGCCCGAACTGCAGGAAGTAGCTTCCCACAAAAGCCCTCATGGCGTTGGCGTAATCTCCCGTAATAGACGGCCAGAACGGCAACCAGTTTGTTACTGCAACGATAGCTGCGGCAATCAATGACGCGATGAATGCATTCAGCCCTTTGTAGCTCAGGATAACCAATGCTGCGATTGCGATGAGTAAACCGATAACTCCTATCATTTGCAAACCTCCGCGTTTAAAGCCCGTCGGCTCTTATATGTAAAGGGCCCTCCTTTTGAGGCAGGGTTGTCCTTTTTTCGTCGAAGGCGTTCCTGATTCGGTTAAATTGTACGGAGACATAATTATCCCACAATTGTAGCATACTGACAACAAAAAGTCAAACTATTTTTCCTTTGAAATCGGCGGTATGACCGCGCGAATCCTAGTCGCTTATGTGTAGCTCGCGCCACAATCGAACACATCGTTCTGATAAAGTGCAAAATCAAGCAAAATCACAAAAATTTTGCATAAAAATCTTGCCGTTTCTTGAAAAAAGGCGTAAACTAGTCAAGAGATACTAATTTTTTTACACAGGGGGTACACATGAAAACACTCAAGACAAAACTATTCCTTTTTTTCCTGCTTCTTTCCCTGCTTCCCGTTTTTTCTTCCGCTAAGGCTTTTCCGAAGGATCTGGTCGTCGCGCAACAGGCGGATCCGAAAACGCTGGATCCCGCCGCGACCATCGACGTTTATTCGCACAACATCAATCTGAGCATCTATGACAGGCTGTTTGACTGGTCTTCGGAAATGAAGGCGGAACCGAGTCTGGCGGAACGCTATGAGCAAAAAGACCCGACGACGCTGTACATCAAGCTGCGGGAAGGCGTCAAATTCCATAACGGAGATGAGCTGACCGCAGAAGACGTGAAATTTTCCCTGGAACGGGCCGCCAAAGCCCCGGCGTCCATGACATTTTTCGCAAGCATCGAAAAAGTGGATATCCTGTCAAAATATGAAGTCAACATCATCACCAAAACGCCCTATGGTCCGCTGATCAGTTCTCTGGCCCACGCCTGCGGCTCCATTTTGAGTAAAAAATATGTCGAATCCGGAAATCCGAACATCTTCTTTGAGCCCGTAGGTACGGGCCCCTTCAAGTTTGACTCCTGGAAAGTGAGCGACCGGATCATTCTCACGGCGAATAAAGACTATTTCGGCGGCGCGCCCTACGTGGAGCGGCTCGTTTTCCGGAATATCCCGGAAGGCGTGAGCAGGGCCATCGCCCTCGAAACAGGGGAAATTGACATGGTCTTGGCCGTGGACATCACCGACCGCGGCAGAATCGAGGAAAATCCTCATCTTGTCCTGCATTCCACCCCGTCTCTGGGACTGAACTTTATCGGTCTGAACTGTGAAAAGGGCCCCACAAGCGACGTGCGCGTGCGTCAAGCCATCCAGATGACGATCAATTCCACGGACATCGCCGACGCCGCCTACAACAAACGGGCCATGCCGACTTATACGGTAATCCCGCCGGGCGTTCTCGGCTACGAAAAATTGCCGCCCTACGAACTCAGCGTGGAAAAAGCGAAAAAACTCCTTGCCGACGCGGGGTATCCCAATGGGCTCAAACTGCGCTTCTGGACAAATGAAAACCAGTCCCGGAAAGACACGGCGGTCATTCTCCAGGAACAGCTGCGGGCCATCGGGATCGAGCTCTCCATTGAAATCCTCGAATGGTCGGCGTATATCGAAAAAATCAGCAAGGTGGAACAGGATCTTTATATGCTGGGCTGGCCCGGCGCCACCGACCCCGACGGCTGTCTCTACCCGATGTTCCATTCCTCCAATAAAGGCTCGGCCGGAAATATGTCCTTCTACGACAACAAAAAAGTGGACGAACTGCTCGATAAAGGCAGAACATCCGTGGATCCCGCGGAACGGGAAAGCGCTTACCGGGAAGCCGCGAAAATCATCCGGGAAGAAGTGGGCGTGTACGCTCTCGTGATCCCCAATGTCGCCGTCGGCGCGCAGGATTACCTCGAAGGTTTCTTCGCGTATCCGACGTTTATGCATCTGTTCAAAAACGTTAAAAAGAATCTCAAATAAATCGCCATCCATGAAAAAAGAGCTGTCGCCGGTCCTTTGCCGCGACAGCTCTTTTTTTTTCTTATTTCATAAATTCAATGAATTCCTTTGCCGCTTTTTCGAATTTTTCCCGGTTTTCCGGCGAGGCCTCGGGTTCGGATACGCCGAAAATGGCGCGGATCCATTGCCCGTCGGTGGGGTTGGGGAAAAGGATGAAGCGGTTCCCGAAGAGGGCTTTGTCCTCTTCCATCCGGGCCATGCGCTTTTTGACGTCGCATTCATAGTACGCCCGCCTGAAATCATTCATGTTGTCCCCGAGAAAGCAAACGATCTCGTGGGTTTTGGCGATTTCCTTCTGCCGGGCTTCCTTGTCGGAGGAGCCGATCAACACCGTGACGTGGGTCTCGTCCGCATATGGGTATTCCAGTCTTTTGAGCTGCTCCATGACATATCCCGTCGTTTTGTCCCCTTGATTCCGACTCGTGATGTAGAAAACCGCCACATCCGATTCTTTACATAATTTGAGAAAATCCGGCGCGCCCGGCGCAGGGATCATTTCGTATTTCGGAAGCCAATTTGCCCAGAGGTCGTCGTCGAAAAACTCTTTTTGCGCCGCGATCAGGGTTCCCCAGTATCGTAGCGGCAGGACTACCGTATCATCCAGATCCGTTATGACCGCGAGGGGGCTGTCTCCGGCCTTTCTGTTCCGACAAGCCTCTTGGACGCGGGCTGTGGCGACATTGTAACCCTGATAGTATAACGCGCGGTATTCCGCCGCCGTCTGCTTCCACGCCGCCGCCATCGTCAGCATATTGCTTTGGGGGGATTCTTCTGTTTCTTTTCTGAATTCCGCTTTGTCGTTTTTCATGATCATTCCCTTGAAGGTCGAGTCTTTGCCGCCGGTTTTTGTAACCTGATTATACACCCGGACAGGCGGATTGTCAAGGGGTGGGGGGAACGAGCGCCCGCCCCCGACCTTTTCCTTGACATCACCCCTGATTTTGCGTATAATGATCGTGGAAGAATCAGACAAATTTTGACTGAAAAGGACGTCACAGACGAGGTGAGGAAAACGGAAATCAAGGAAAGACTGGCCGCCTTGCGAAGGGAAATGGCCTCGCGGGGGATCGACGCGTATTATATCCCGTCCACGGACCCGCATCTGAGCGAATACGTGGGGGAACGCTTCAAGGCGCGGGAATTTATCAGCGGTTTTACAGGCTCGGCGGGGACTGCCGTCGTCACCCGGGAGGAGGCCGCCCTTTTTACCGACGGCCGTTACTTTATTCAAGCGGCCCGCCAGCTGGAAGGGACGGGATTCACCCTGCACAGGATAGGCGAACCGGGGGTCACGCCCTGCCCAGAGTATGTGGCGAAACTTCTGCCGGAAAAGGGAGTTCTGGGCTTTGACGGGCGGGTCGTTTCCGTCGAGAGCGCCCTTGAAATTCGCGAGAAGGCCGGGGGAAAAGCCTTTGACATCAAAAGCGGCGAAGATCTGGTGGATCTGATCTGGCGGGACCGGCCGGCCCAGGTCCTGACGGAGGCCTTTACGCTGCCGGCGGCGCTGACGGGCGCGGGCTTCGGGGACAAGCTCGCCCGTATCCGTGAAAAAATGCGGGAAAAGGGCTGCGATTACCATGTGGTCGCCTCCCTCGACGACATCGCCTGGATCTTCAACCTGCGGGGTCACGACGTCAGGAATAATCCCGTGAACCTCGCCTACGCGGCCTTTACGCCGGCCAGGGCGATCTTGTATATCGACGAACACAAACTTACGCCCGCGGTCAAGGACGAGCTTCTGAAAAATCATATCGTGCTCAGGGATTATGAAGATATTTACCGGGAAATCGAAGAAATCGAAGGGAAAACCGTCCTTCTGGACAAGGCGAAAATCAATTACCGGATTTATGAGGCTTTGCGGGAGAAAAACCGCGTTATCTTCGCGGAAAATCCCTCATTTTTGATGAAGGCCTGCAAGAACGAAACGGAGCTCGCCCACATCCGGGAAGCCCATCTCCGCGACGGCGTCGCCTGTACCCTGTTTCTGCACTGGCTCAAGGAAGAGATCATCGCCAAAGGGCTTACGGAAAGTCTGACGGAGATCGACATCGCCGAAAAGCTGGAGAGCTTCCGAAAGGCGCAGAAAGACTATGTGGAGCCCAGCTTCAACACGATCGCCGCCGTCGGCGAAAACGCGGCCATGATGCACTACCGGGCGGATCCGGCCCATCCGGTTCCCCTTGTGAGCGGAAAACTCCTGCTGATCGATTCCGGCGGACAGTATCCCGACGGGACCACGGACATCACCAGGACCTTTGCCCTGGGGCGCGTGGATCAAAAACTCAAGACGCATACGACCCTTGTCCTCAAGGGAATGCTTTCGCTGGCCAAGGCCAAATTCCTCCACGGCGTGACGGGCACGAGCCTTGACGTCCTGGCCCGGGAACCCATGTGGAAAGAAGGCATCGACTACAAATGCGGGACGGGTCACGGCATCGGCTTTTTCCTCAATGTCCACGAAGGCCCCCAGCGGATCGCCACCAGCTGGAATCCGCAGGTCCTCGAAGAAGGCATGATCATTACCGACGAACCGGGCATTTATATTGAAAATTCCCACGGGATCCGGATCGAAAACGAGCTCGTGGTCCGGAAGGCGGAAAAAACTGAGTTCGGGCAGTTCATGACGTTCGAGACGCTGACTTTCGCGCCCATAGACCTCGATTGCGTGATTCCGGAACTGCTCTCGCCCGAAGAGCGGGATTTCCTCAACGCTTACCACGCGGACGTCTACGGAAAGATCGCCCCGCGTTTGCCGGAAGAATTGCGCCCCTGGCTGGCCAAGGTCACCCGGAGCGTCTGAAAGAAAGGAGTATTTTTCCATGTTTAAAATCGATTTGCATACCCATACGAGCGTTACGCCCCACGCCTACAGCACCGTGGAGGAAAATATCGCCCGGGCCCGGGAAAAAGGCATGGAGCTTATCGCGATTACCAATCACGGACCGGCTCTGCCCGATTCCCCCCACTGGTGGTCCCTGAAAAACCTGCGGATCATCCCCGAAACCGTCGGGGACCTCAGGATCCTCCGGGGCGTCGAGGCCAACATCGTCGACGAGGAGGGGAATATCGACCTCAACAACACGATCTACAAGGTCATGGACATTATTATTGCGGGCTTTCATCCCGTGTGGTCCTACCCGACCTGCCCCGACCGGCAAAAGAACACCGAAGCCCTCGTCCGGCTAATGGAGCGCCAATATGTGGATATCATCGCCCATCCCGGGAATCCGCAGTTCCCCATCGACATCCCGCGGATCGTGGAGACCGCCAAGCGCTGCCATGTGGCCCTTGAGATCAACAACGCCTCCCTCTCGGGGGTCAGGAAAGGCTCCGAATCCAACTGCGCCGAGATCTTCCGGCGTTGTCTGGAAAACGGGAACCTGATCGCCCTCGGCAGCGACGCCCATATTTCTTATGACATCGGCAATTTCACCCATATCCTCCCCTGGATAGAAGCCAGCCATTTTCCGTCGGAACGCATCCTGAATTCAGACAAAAGTGTTCTATTTTCGTTCATTTCGCAAAGAAAGGAACTAAAACCGTCCGTTTTTGAAAATCGGCATTACTTTTGGGAGCGTTAAAAAATTTTTCTTTACGAAGCGGGAAAAAAATGCTAAAATGACAAGGTGCGCGTTATGCGCAAAATGTGCAATCTGACTTTGCGGGAGGAAACATGTTAAATAACCAACTTTGTCAATTATTGGGAATCGAATACCCTATTATACAGGGCGCCATGGCCTGGATCGCCGACGGATACCTGGCCGGACACGTCTCCAGAGACGGCGGACTGGGCATCATCGCGGGCGGCGGCATGCCCCCCGACATCATGGAAAAGCAGATCCGGATCGCCAAGAGCATTACGGACAAGCCCTTCGGCGTCAACCTCATGCTGTTGATGGGCCAGGTCGAGGAGCAGATCGAGGTCTGCATCCGGGAAGGGGTCAAGGTCGTGACGACCGGCGCAGGCAATCCCGGTCCTTTCATGCCGAGGCTGAAGGCGGCCGGCATTAAAGTGATCCCGGTCGTGCCCACGGTGGCCCTGGCCAAACGCATGGAGCGGGCGGGCGTCGACGCCGTGATCGCCGAAGGCATGGAAAGCGGCGGCCATATCGGCAGCATTACGACCATGGTCCTCGTGCCCCAGGTCGTGGACGCCGTGAAGATTCCGGTTATCGCCGCGGGCGGCATCGCCACGGGCAGGCAGTTTCTGGCCGCTATGGCCCTCGGCGCCTGCGGAATCCAGGTGGGGACGAAATTCCTCGTCGCCGAAGAGTGTCACGTCCATGAAAATTACAAGCAGCTGATCCTGAAAGCCAAGGATCGCTCGACGGTTCCGACCGGAACCCATACGGGACATCCGGTCCGGGTCATTGAAAACAAATTCGCCCGGCAGCTCCTGGCCCTCGAAAAGGCGGGCGCCCCCAAGGAAGAGATCGAACGGCTGGGGACCGGAAAACTCCGACTCGCCGTCATAGAGGGGGACGTCGTCAACGGCTCCGTCATGTCCGGTCAGGTGGCCGCCATGGTGCGCGAGCGGACGACGACCAAGGCCATTCTTGAGGATTTCATGCGGGAACTTGGCGAAGAACAGAAAAAACTCGATGAAAAATTGGCCGCGTGGTATCGCTGATACGCGCCAAACGCGTGAAGGGACCGTTACGGGACGGTCTCTTCCCCTTTTCCGGGAAAAAAATAATAAAAAATATTGCCATTATTTCGTATTATGTGGTATAATCGAAAATATAGGTAATTATTTTGCACAATGAGGAGGGAATAAAATATGTCGATCAAAGATATATTTAACAAAGGCATCGTGGATAAGTTCAAAGACGTCGTGGACATTAACAAACTCAACCTCAAGGTCAGCAGCAAAAAAGCCGAAATCGGTAAACTCAAGGCAAAATTGGGCGACGTGGTTTACGACAAGTACAAAGAAGGGGCTCAGCTCCCCGACGAAGCCGGTGAAATCCTGAACACGATCAAGATCGCCGAAGAGGAAATCGCCGAACTGGAAGATAAAATATCCACACTGAAGACAACGATCAAGACTCCCGCCACACAAAAATGTGTCAAATGCGGCGCGGAAAACGCGGCCGACGCCAAATTCTGCAAGGCTTGCGGAACGAAGCTCGAGAAAGAACCCGAAAAACAGCCTGAGGAAGTCAAACCCGCCAAGGTGGTTTGCCCTGTTTGCGGCGTGGAATGCGAACCCGACGCCCGCTTTTGCCAAGAATGCGGCTATGACCTGACGCAGGCCCCCAAAGAGGAACCCGCCCCCGAAGAAGCGGCGCCCGTTGAGGAAGCGCCCGCGGAACCCGCTCCCGAAGCATGCGATTGCGGATGCGGCGAAGGGGAATAAGCCCTCCCGGCGATACCACAAAAAAAGCAAATAAAAAAGCGCCTTCAGACAGAGGGCGCGTTTTTTTATGTTCATGATTTCCGGAGCGGATTAAAGATCGGGGATGGCCCAGTCGATTTCCTTCTTGCCGAGGCCCCGCAGGATTTCGTTGGTCTTGCGGAAATGCCCGCAACCGAAGAAGCCGCGGTGGGCTGAAAGGGGGCTCGGATGGGGAGCTTCCAAAATATAATGCCGCGTTTTATCGATAAAAGCAGCCTTTTTTCTGGCGTTTGACCCCCAGAGCAGAAAGATCACGGGATCCTCCCGCCCGTTGAGCAGGTCAATGATCCGGTCCGTAAAGACAGCCCAGCCGATATCGGCGTGGGAATTGGGCTCACCCCGGCGGACCGTAAGGGAGGTATTGAGCAGCAGCACCCCCTGCCGGCTCCAGGGCACAAGATAGCCGTTATTGGGGATCTTGCAGCCGAATTCGGCCTTGAGTTCCTTGTACATGTTGAGCAGGGACGGCGGGATTTCAACGCCGGGATTGACCGAAAAAGCCAGCCCGTGGGCCTGTCCCGGGCCGTGGTAGGGGTCCTGCCCGAGGAGAACGATCTTGCAGTCCGCGTAGGACGTGTACTTGAGGGCCGCGTAGATGTTGTTCATATGGGGGTAGACCGTGTGGGCCCGGTATTCGGCAATCAAAAATTGCCGCAGTTTCCGGTAGTACTCTTTTTCAAATTCCCCGGCCAGGATCGGATCCCAGTCGTTTCCGAATTGTATCATGTCGGGCTCCCGCTTTTTTTCAGAATCCGAAATAAGCCTTGGCGTTGTTGTAACAGATATCCTCGACGATCTGCCCGAGGAAGGGGATGTCGGCCGGATATTCGCCGTTTTCCACGAGGTTCCCCAACTTGTTGCACAAGATCCGCCGGAAATACTCATGCCGCGGATAGGAGAGAAAGCTCCGGCTGTCGGTCAGCATACCGACGAACTGGCTCAAAAGCCCCACCTGGCTCAAGGCCTCCAGCTGCTTTTCCATGCCGTCTTTCTGGTCGAGGAACCACCAGGCTGCTCCGTACTGGATCTTGCCGCGAATCCCCCGGGGATTTCCCTGGAAGCATCCGGCCAGGACGGCCAGCACTTCGTTGTCGGCTGGGTTGAGGTTGTAGAGGATCGTCTTGGGGAGTTCATCCGTAGAGTCGAGTTTGTCCAGGAGAGCCGATAGCTTCGCCGCCACTTTGGCGTCGCCGATGCCGTCAAATCCCGTGTCGGCTCCGATTTCCCGGAGCATGCGGCCCGAATTGTTCCGGAGGGCGCCGATGTGATATTGCTGCACCCAGCCGTATTTGGCGTATTGCCGCCCGAGGAAAACGAGAAGCGTTCCCTTGTATTGGTCGATTTCTTTTTTTGTGAGGGGTTCCCCGGCAAGCGCCTTCCGGAAAACGGCCTCCGCCTCCTCTTCCGTGGCTTCGGCGTAGCAGACCGTGTCGAGACCGTGGTCCGAGAGCTTGCAGCCCGCGGCGTCAAAGAACTTGATCCGGTCTTCAAGGGCCCGCAGGAGATCCTTCAACGTCTTGATCGGGTAGCCGACGACGGCGGAGAGCTTTCCGATCCAGTCTCCGAACCAGGAGAGCTCGCAGTTGATGGCCTTGTCGGGCCGGAAAGCGGGAAGAACCGTCACCTTCAGCGTCGGGTCCGCCTTCATTTTCAGATGCCACTCGAGGCTGTCAACGGGATCGTCTGTAGTGCAGACGGTTCTGACGTCAAATTTCGCCATCATTTCGCGGGCCGTCAGGGTCTCCAGCTTTTCGTTGGCTTTTTTCCAGATGAGGTCGGCGTTTTCGGGGCAAATGAGCTCCTCGATATCGAAATAGCGCTTCAATTCCAGATGACTCCAGTGGTAGAGGGGATTTCCCACGGTCCGGGGGAGCGTCTCGACAAAGATGTCAAAGCGCGCCCTGTCGTCGGCCGCGCCGCTGATATAGTCCTCGTCATACCCTCTGGCCCGCAGTACCCGCCACTTGTAGTGGTCGCCATAGCGGTCTCCGGCCCCGAGCCAGACTTCCGTCAGGTTCCGGAATTTCTTGTTTTCGTAGATTTCTTTGGGCTGCAGGTGACAGTGATAATCAATAATCGGCATTTTCGCCGCGTATTGGTGATACAGGGTTTTGGCGGTTTCCGTGTTCAGCAAAAAATCTTTGTCCATAAAGGTTTTCATTGAGCCCCTCCCGTTACAAGATGTTTTTTCTCACGATATTCTGCGTCCGGTCCGGTCCGACGGAGATGACCGAGACGGGACAGCGCAAGACTTCTTCGATTCGCGCGATATAGGTTTTGCAGTTTGCCGGAAGATCGTCATAGTTCCGCACCTGGCTGATGTCTTCCCGCCAGCCCGGGAATTCCTCCCAGACGGGTTTGGCCGCGTACAAAAGTTCCGTGGACGCGGGGACCGAGCGGTAAATTTTCTCGTCGATCTCGTAGCCCGTACAAAGCTTGATCGTGTCGAATCCGCTCAGCACATCGATTTTCGTGATCACGATATCCGAGATCCCGTTGATGACTTGGGCGTAACGGCCGACCACAAGATCGAGCCAGCCGCATCTGCGGGGCCGTCCGGTGGTGACGCCGTATTCCGCGCCGATGGTCCTCAGCTTTTCGCCGAGCTCCCCGGTCAGTTCCGTGACGAAGGGCCCTTCGCCGACCCGGGTCGTATAGGCCTTCATGACGCCGATACAGCGGTCGATTTTGTTGGGCGCGACGCCGGCCCCGGTCGTTACGCCGCCCGAGGTGGGCGATGACGAGGTGACATAGGGGTAGGTGCCGTAGGTGATGTCGAGCATCATGGCCTGGGCCCCTTCAAAGAGGACGGTCTTTCCGCCGTCGATGGCGTTGTTGACTTCCTCCACGGCGTCAATGATCTTCGGCTTCAGGATTTCCCCGTAGGCCGTATAATTCTTGAGTATCTCGTCGTAAGAGAGCGCTTCCCTGCCGTAGATCTTCGTCAGGATCGCGTTTTTCTCGTCGAGGGCGATTTTGAGCTTTTTCTTGAAGACGTCCATATGGAGGAAATCCACGGCCCGGATGCCGACCCGATTGATCTTGTCGGCGTAGCAGGGGCCGATGCCGCGCTTTGTGGTGCCGATCCGGCCTTCGCTCAACTCCTCCCGGAGCTCGTCCATCCTCACGTGATACGGCATGACGATCTGGGCCCTGTCGCTGATCCACAGATTATCCGTGTTGCCGCCACGTCCCGTGATTTCTTTCATTTCGTCGATGAGCACTTTGGGATCAATGACGACGCCGTCGCCGATGATACATTTGGCCTTGCCGCCCACGATTCCTGAGGGGAGCAGATGCAGCGCGAATTTCTCACCGTTTACGACAACCGTATGGCCCGCGTTGTTGCCGCCCTGATAGCGGACCACGTAATCGGCCTTTGCCGCCAGGACGTCTATGATTTTTCCTTTGCCCTCATCCCCCCATTGCATTCCTACCACAACATAATTCGCCATTGCTTCCTCCTGAACTGCTTCAGACTTTCTCAATTTCGATATAATTGATGTTTTTTTTGCATTTGTATAAAAACAGCTGCTCAAACTCGGTTTTGATGTTTTCCTCCCGCAGGGGGCTTCCGTGCAGGTCCGGCGTGTGCCGGCGCACTTCGTAGCCGTCGCGGCCCGCGACGAGATCCAAAATGTCCTGATAATAACCATCATGATCGCTTTTGAAACGAATAAAGCCGCCTTTTTGCATCAGTTTATCGCAAAGATCAAAAAAACTTTCCTGAATAATCCGGTTTTTCAGCTTTTCTTCCCAGGGATCCGGAAAATTGATATAGATGTCGCGGATTTCCCCGGGGCCTACAAAGTCTTCGAGTTCTTCGGCGCGCCTTCGAAGAAAGCGCACGTTGTAACTGCCGTCGCTCCGCGCTTTTTTGGCCGCCATGCACAGGCGCTTGAAGCGGAGCTCGAGACAGAGGAAATTTCGATCGGGATGGCGCTTGGCCAATTGTCGTATAAAACCGCCGCTGCCGGAGCCGATCTCCAGGGATATGGGGCGGTCGTTTCCGAAGACTTCGCGCCAGTTGCCGCGCTTGGCGTCCATGACGCTCCTGTCGTAAAAAATAAAGTCGGGATAATCGAGGATCATGGCCACATAGGGGTTGTAATTTTTTTTCGGTCCCGCGAAAAAATGCTTCCAAAATTCATCAGGGACAATTCTTTCCATAATTTTATCCTTTGTTTTTTCAGTTGAGACGTCCGCTTTGTTCCAGATGCCGCAGAGTCCTTGAGGCCACGTCGCGGTGGGCTTCGAAGAAGGCGTCTACGGCGGCTTTTACGGAGGCTTCGTCCCGGGCGAGGATCTTTTGGGCCGCAAGGACCAGCTCATCGGCATTTTTGACGAGAAAGCCGATGTCGCGCCGCAGGATTTCTCCGGAGATATCCCGCACATTTTGCAGGTAAGGCCCGAAAACGGGCGTTTTATTGTAGCAGAGAGGTTCGAGCAGGCTGTGGCCGCCGATATTGACGAGGGTTCCCCCGACGAAGGCCAGATCGCACAGGGAATAGAGGATCTTCAATTTGCCGATGGAATCCACGAGGACAACGTCCACGGGATCGGTATTTTTCCAGATCTCTTCGAGCCGGGAAAAGCGCTTGCACGTAAATCCGCGGCTTCGGATCAATTCGTCTATCCTGACGCTGTTCTCGATATGCCTCGGGGCAATGACGAGAAGCGTATTGGGCAGTTTTTTCAGGGCCTCCAGGAGAATTTCGTTCTCGCCGGTCCGGGTGCTACCGGCGACGAAGATCTTCCGGCCCGCGGGCTTGAGGATATTCCGGAAGCGGCTTTGGACCTCTTCGGGCACGGGTTCCCGCCGAATGTCGAATTTGAGATTTCCCATGGAAAGGACCGCTTCGGGAGCGGCGCCCAGCTCAATGACGCGTCCGGCGTCTTCTTCCGACTGCATGTAAAAAGCGTCGATTTCCGAGAGGAAGTGCTTCAGGAAAAAGCGGATCAGCCGGTAACGACCGAAGCTCTTGTCGGAAATCCTGCCGTTTACGAGGACAACGCCGCCTTTGGGCATCCGGTGGACCGAGCGGATCAGATTGGGCCAGAGTTCGGTCTCCACCAGGACCAGCAGGCAACTTTCGCATTTGGACAGGGCCGCTCCGATCTGTTTTTTGTCGTCGATAGGGAAATAACGCAGCAGAATCCGGGCTTCCTTCCGGTATTTCTCGATGGCCTGGGCCATGCCCGCGTCGGTTATGCAGGTGAGCAGGATCCGTTCGCTTCGTTTTTCCAGAAAGAGCCGGATCAACGCGTCCGACAGGTTGATTTCCCCCACGGAGGCGCAGTGGATCCAGATGTAGGGACCCGCGGGCAGGTCGTCAAAGCGCTGGGTCAACCTTTTTTTGAAAAAGTTCCGTTTTTTTTGATTCCAATAAAACAATGTCCTCAGGATCGAAAGTCCCGCAGACCGCACGGCGTTATAGAGCATGATGTTCCCCGTCCTCCGGATGTAATTGATGATCGGTACGGTCAACGAGAGCGGAAATGGCGGCGGCCACTTCTTCGATTCCCATATGACTTGTGTCGATTTCCACGGCGTCGTCGGCCTTCCGCAGCGGGCTTTCCTTGCGCGTGGAATCCGTTTCGTCCCTTTTTTGGATTTCGGCCAAAACCGTCGCGTAGTCCTGCGGGGTCCCTTTGGCCAGATATTCTCCGTGGCGGCGTCTCGCCCGTTCTTCGGGGGAGGCCGCGAGGTAGATTTTGACGTCGGCCCCGGGAAAGACCACGGTGCCGATATCCCGGCCGTCCAGGACGATGGCCTTCCCTTCCCCGATCTTTCGCTGTTGATCGACCAATTTTTCCCGCACGGCGCGGATCGTCGAAACCGACGACGCCATAGCGCTTACTTCCGGCGTCCGTATCGCTTCGCTGACGTCCCGCCCGTTCAGATAGAATTTTCCTTCCCGGATATCGAGTTCCGCGTGATCAAGGAGTCGCTTCAGGTCTTCGGGCTTTTCCGGATCGAGCCCCGCTTCAAGGGTATAGAGGGCCATCATGCGGTACATGGCGCCCGTATCGAGGTAAGTCAGGCGGTATTTTTTCGCGAGCAGCTTGGCAATCGTGCTCTTCCCGCTGCCGGCGGGCCCGTCTATGGCGATGACAAATCCTTTCATATCTTTTGTCCTTTCTTCAGCTCAGTTCGATCTCGATCAGGGATTTGTTGAGGCGTTCAATGGAAATACATTCGCCGGTATCGACGTTGATTTCCGCGACGATGGCGTTGATCCGCTCTTTTCCTTCGGCCAGCAGAAATTTTTGCGGCATGGCCGTCATAAATTTCGGCAGCACGCTTTCCGTGGACATGCCGATGATCCCGTTGTCGGAGCCGGTCATTCCGATATCCGTGATGTAGCCGGTCCCCTCGGGGAGGATTTTGTTGTCGGCGGTCTGCACATGGGTATGGGTGCCCGCCACAAGGGAAACATAGCCGTCCAGGTACCAGGCCATGGCAAGCTTTTCCGAAGTGGCTTCCGCGTGAAAATCGATGATAATGAGCTTTGTGTCCGTCCGGATTTCGTCGACGGCTTCCCGGATCTTTTGGAATGGGCAGTCGGTAGGCGGCATAAAAACGCGCCCCTGCAGGCTGACCACGGCGATTTTGTTTTTCTTTTTGTCTTCGACGACGACATATCCCCGTCCGGGCGATTCGGGCGGGTAATTGAGCGGGCGCAGCGCCCGGGGGGCGCCGTCGAGGTATTCGTAGATCTCCCGCTTGTCCCAGATGTGGTTGCCCGAGGTCAAAACATCGCAGCCCCAGGAAAGGAGCTCGTCGGCCAATTTTCCGGTCAGGCCGAAGCCGTTGGCGGAATTCTCGCTGTTGACGATTACGAGGTCGTAGTTGTCTTTGTTTTTGTCAAGAAACCGTTTGAGGGTTTCCCGTCCGGGCCGTCCGACGATGTCGCCGACCAGAAGTATTTTTGTCTTGTTCACGCTGGTTCTCTCGCTTTCCGTATTCCGTAGTATGATCCCTTGATGTTACGTATTTGCTTCGCCGGTCCAGGCTTTGAGGTCGGCAATGAGCTCGTCGACGTCTTGCTCTTTCGTGGCCCAGGAGGTCACGAAGCGCACGATGGCCCGTTCGCCGTCCAATTCTTCCCAGAGCTCAAACACGTATTTTTTTTCGGCTTTGGCGATCAGGGCTTTCGAAAAGACCGGGAACTGCTGGTTCGTATCGGAATCATAGCCCAGGGCGATCCCGTTTTTAAGGAAGCCTTCTTTCATTTTTTTCGCCGTTTTGTTGGCGTGAGCGCCGTAGCTTTCGTAGAGACCGTTCTCAAAGAGCGTTTCAAACTGCAGGCCCAACAGGCGTCCCTTGGCAAAGAGGGCCCCGGTCTGCTTGATGATGTGGCCGATCCCTTCCTTGAGGTCCGGGTTTACAATGACGAGGGCTTCCCCGAAGAGGGCCCCGCACTTGGTCCCGCCGAGGTAGAAGGCGTCCGTCAGAGCCGGATAATCGGTAATGGCGATATCGTTTTTCTCCGAGGAAAGGGCCATAGCCATCCGGGCCCCGTCCAGATAGAGATAGTATTTTTTTTCCTTGCAAAATTCGCTGATGGCGACCAGTTCCTTTTTCGTATAGAGCGTCCCCATTTCCGTCGGATTGGAAAGATAGACCATCTTCGGCTCCACCGTGTGAGGCGGCAGCAGATGCCTGAGGGCCTTTTCGATCAGCGGAATCGAGAGTTTTCCGTCGGGGGAGGTCCCCACGTCAAGGATCTTGTGCCCCCGGGCTTCGATGGCGCCCGACTCATGGATGCTGATGTGGCCGGTGGAGAGCGCGATCACGCCCTGCCAGGGCTTCAGGGCCCGGGCGATGGTGATGAGGTTTGTCTGGGTGCCGCCGACGAGAAAGTACACGTCCGCGTCGGGTCTGTTGAGCTTTTTCTTCAGGGTCTCCCGGGCTTTGGCGCAGTAGTCGTCTTCGCCGTAACCCACGGTGCTTTCGAGGTTTGTGGCCGCGAGGCGCGCCATGATTTCGGGAATGGCCCCTTGGCTGTAGTCGTTGCCGAAACTGATCATATTCCTTCCTCCCCGGCCGGGATGGCGCGGTGACCGAGTCCGATAACGACTTCGTCGAGGCGGAACATGCCGATCGTCAGAAAGATACAGACGCACATGTGCTCCTCGGCGCAAGCGATCCCGATTTTCCCCCCCACGTTAAATCCCAGCGCTTTGTTTTTGATTTGCTCAATGGCTTCCCGCGTCGCGCCGATCAGGGCGCCTTCATTGACATGGGAATCATCGATGATGCCGTTCCGTTTGGCGGTAATGACCGAGCGTTCCATGATTTTCGTGACGGTATCGATGACGGATCCGCCCACGTCCACCGCGGCTGTTTTGATGTTCCGTTTCTTGTAGTCCTCTTTGAGGACCGCCTCTTCCTCCCGGGTCGAGGTCGCCATGACAATGGCGATTTTCGCGACGTCTTTGCTCTTGTACTTCATCCAGATCATCCTCCGATACTACAGTCCTACATGATTTTTCCGAAGATGCACAGTTTATCCGCTATTCTCCTTCCTTGTCCAGCTTCCGGTTCCGGAACCAGATCAGCATGTCCGTGGAGACCATGGCGGCGTTCAGGAGATAGAGAAATACCACATAATCGACGGTATTGTTGACAATTTTGTTTAAAATCCCCGAAATATAGCCGACAATGATCACGATCAGAAAAAGAACGCTTTTTCCCCTGGCGGTCCGGGATCTCCAGGACCGGTAGATCGAAAGGGGCCAGGCCGCGCCGAAACATATCAGCATGATGATTTCAAAAACCTTCATAATTCCTCCCATTCATTTCAGTTACAGTATATTATACGATATTTACCGGGGAAAATTCAAGAAAAAGTTGAAAAATCCCGCTTCCGACCGTAAAAAAACGGCGTCTTCTCCATGAAGACACCGTCCGTTTTCCGCTTTTTCATCTGAGACCGAAAAATTTGACGTCCCGCAGGTAGTCGGGAATGGCTCTGTCCGACATCTGGAAGTATTCGTCCACCATTTCGGCGATGACTTCGTCGATCATGGTCTTGATGATGTCGATCTTTTCCTTGCAGGCGTCGCGCCGGATATTGGCTTTTTTGATCTCCCGCTCGATTTTGGCGATATTGCGCTTGGCGGCGTCGATTTTCTTCAGTCCCCCGTCCAGCGTCACGCTTTCGTCATCGACGATGTCGAGACCGATCTTCCCCTGGAGGAAATTCTTCTCGTTTTCGCATTTTTCGAGCTCCGCCGAGGCTCTTGCCCGCTGGCCGTTGAGCTCTTCGAGCTGTCGCGAATAGATCTTGATGTTGTTCCGCTGGTTCGTGATCAACTCCCCGTAGCGCTCCCGCAGGCATTTCCAGTCGCTGTCCAGCGTGTCGATCATGGTCTCCAGCGTCGCGCCGCCGATCTGGTCGTCCCGGTTGCCCTTGACGGCCCCTTCGGCGTAGAAGGCGCATTCTTTGGCGTCTTCAATGATTTCGGTCTTGATTTGCTCGAGTTTTTCCTTGTGGGCCGTAAAAACCCGCTGAAAATCCTCCTGGGCCCGCTCCAGCATGTCGTCGATCTCGAGTTCTTTCAGTTTCAGCTCCGTCCGGAGGTCGCTGAGTTCGAGCTGCATGGTCATCCTGTCCATGGTCTTCACCGACGAGAGGTCCTTGCCCTGCATGTCCTCGATATTTTTCCGGATCATGCGCAACTCGGCCTCGTGCTCCAGTTTGATCTGCTCGAGGTTGTTTTCGATTTTCTTTTCTTTCTCGCTTTCGTATTCGGCGATTTTTTCGCACAGGGACTCAAATTTATCCGTCAGGGTATTCGTCATCTTGTACTCCCGTAAGAGGGTGTTGCCGGCAGAATTCGCAACCATACGCATCTTCTCCTGTTTCAGATTATATTGTCCGGAAAGGGATTGTTCTGCTTTCATTATATCATATATGCCCCGCCCTTGTATACCCGAAAAAAAACTTTTTTGACAGGAATCAAAAAGCCCGTATTTCCGGTCACAAAAAACGGGCTTCTTTTTGACAAATACAAATTCGGTTCCGGACCGCTAGGGATGACTGATCCGTTGAAATTCCTGGAAATCGCTGTTGAAAACGTTTTCCCAGTCTTTGTTGTAGCGGATGACGAGATCGGGGTTCGCCTGTTTCAGCGCGTCCAAAACCCCGAGGGCCTGCTCTTTGGTGTCGGCGTTGAGCTCTACCCGCTCTTCCGCCGTCCGCAGGATGATCCGGTAGATTTCCGAGTAGCCCTTGCCGCAGCAGAGCCGGAAATTGACGCCCTCAACCTGCAAGTAGGCCCAGCGGATGTCCGACGCCCGATAGCGTTCCTTCCGGAATAAAGAGGAGTAGCTCAGTTCACCGTTTTCCACGATTATTTTTGCCATTTCATCACCTCGCTTTTTTTTTGTGGGAATGGCCTTACTTATAGTTTTTGATCCTCGCGACGGCCTCTTTGAGCCGCTCGACGCCTACGGTCAGCGACAGGCGGAAATATCCCTCGGATCCGAAGGCCTTTCCGGGCACCACCGCCACCTGGACCTGTTTCAGCAGATCGATCGCGAAATCCAGCGAATCTTTTCCGGACAGGTTTTCGTAATTGACGAAGAGGTAGAAGGCCCCCTCGCAGGGCACGACCTTGTAGCCCAGTTCCGTCAGGGCGGCCGTCATGTAGTCCACGCGCTTTTTGTACTCGGCCGCGAGCCAGGCGAGGTCGTCAAACTTCGTCAGGGCGATTTTCGCGGCTTCGAGGGAAATGGCGGCGGGGCTCCCCACCGTGAAGCCGGAGTTGTTGAGAAAATAGGGATAGAGTTCCTTGGGGCCGATCGTGTAGCCCATCCGCCAGCCGGTCATGGAGTGGGACTTGGAAAAGCCGTTGGTGATGATGAGCTTGTCCGCCACCTGCGGAAAGGCTCCGAAGGAAACGTAGTCCGTGTAGACGATCCGGTTGTAGATTTCGTCGGCCAGGATGAAGACGTCCTTGTCGGCGAGGTAATCGCAGATCGCTGAAATCTCTTCTCTGGACATCACGACGCCCGTGGGGTTGCAGGGATTGCAGAAGATGACGGCCTTGGTCTTTTCGGTCATGGCCGCGGCGAGCAGCTCCGGCGTGATCTTGAATCCTGTCTTGGAGATATCCACGATCACGGGTTTCGCGAAGGACATTTCCACCAGCGGCACATGGGCCGGGTAATAGGGCGCGAAGATGATAACTTCATCGCCCGGGTCAAGGATCGTCCGGACGGCGCAGGCAAGCGCTTCCGAGGACCCCGTATTCATGATGACGTTATCCCCCGTGTAGGCGGTCCCGAAATGCTTGTTGTAGGTTTCGGCCACCAATTTCCGGATTTCCATGCCGCCCCCGCTCGGCGGATATCCAAAATGGCCGCGCTCCACGAGTTTGACCGCTTCCATGACCAGTTCCCGCGGCGTGGCGATATCCGGGTCCCCGATCGTGAGGTTGATGACGTCCTTGTAGTTGAGGCTTTCCTCAAAGATCTTCCGGATCAATGAGCGTTGCAGGTTTTGAATGGCGCTTGAGATTTTCATTTTTTACATTCCCCCTTTATGCGTAATGGTTGTTGCTTACGAATTGCCGCGCAGGTCCTCGACGAGTTCCGTTTTGTCCTTGGTTTTCTGGTCCACGTCCTTGATGATTTTCGCGGGATTGCCGCCCACGACGGCCCCCGCGGGCACGTCTTCGAGCACGATGGCCCCCGCGCCTACGACCGCTCCTTCGCCGATCGACACCCCTTCGATGACGACGGCGTTGGCGCCGATCAGGACATTGTCCCCCACGGTGACGGGCTTTGCCGACGGCGGTTCCACCACGCCCGCGAGGACTGCCCCCGCGCCGATGTGGCAATGCTTGCCGACGATGGCCCGGCCGCCCAGGATGGCGCCCATATCGATCATGGTCCCTTCGCCGATTTCCGCGCCGATATTGATGACGGCCCCCATCATGATCACGGCGTTTTTACCGATCGTGACCTTGTCGCGGATTACGGCCCCGGGCTCGATCCGCGCGTCAATGTAGCGCAGATCCAGAGTGGGCACGCCGGAATTCCGCCGGTCGTTTTCCAGATAGGATTCCGTGATTTTTTCCTTGTAATCCGTCAAAACCCGGTCGATTTCCGTCGCTTCCCCCGCCAGGAACCAGGATCCGTCCCCTTTGAAGACTTTTGCGCTCGTCCGGAGCCCCGTCAGGTCACCGGCGATCCAAGCCTTGACCGGCGTCTTCCGGCTGGCGTTTTTGATAAAAGCGATGATTTCCTCGGCCGTATTGAGATTTCCCATAATTCCTCCCTCTGAATGATCTTTATGAATCGCTATGTTCCGGGCGAATGGCCATTCGCCCCATGGTTTCCCTTAAATGATGTCTTCCATCGTGTAAAAACCGGCTTTTTTTTGGACCAGCAAGCGGGCCGCGGTTATGGCCCCCCGGACAAAGATGGCCTTTGAGGCCGCCGTATGCTTGAGTTCGATGATTTCGTCGTCCCCGCAGAAATAGACTGCGTGTTCTCCGGCGATGGTCCCGCCCCGAAGGGCGCTGACGCCGATTTCATATTTTTCCCGTTTTTTGTTGCCCGCCCGGCCGTTGACTTGCGTGACCGCTTCGGGAATGGCGCTGGCGGCGGCTTCGGCCAGGGTCTTGGCCGTGCCGCTGGGGGCGTCCAGCTTCTTGTTGTGATGTTTTTCGACGATTTCAATATCGAAGGTCTCGTATAACAAGGGCGTTACGGCCTTGATCATTTTGACGAGAATGTTGATCCCGAGGGAGACATTGGACGCCAAAAGAAGCGGAATCTTCCCGCCCGCTTGTTTCATGAGGGCAAGATCCTCCGCCGTATATCCCGTGGTCGCGATCAAAAGCGGTATTTTACGCGTCGTCGCGAAGTCAAGGAGCTTCGGTATCCTCGAAAAATGCGAAAAACTGATGATGACGTCTCCGGTCTCGGACGTCAGCTCGTCGGCAAAGCCCGCGACTTTGAGGTCGCGGCTTTCCTCAAGGGCTTTTTTCAAAAGGCCGGACATGGTTCCGGTGCCGTGGATGATGACTTTCATAGGCGGATTCCCAACTTTTCCATCAGCGTTTTCAGGATTTCGAGATTTTTTTCCTCGATGGGTCCCAGAGGCGACCGGCCCGGGCCAACATTGAAGCCGAGGAGATTGAGGGCCGCCTTGACCGGAACGGGATTGACCTCGTAAAAGAGGGCGTTCATCAGCGGCAGATACTTGAGCTGGATCTCCCGGGCCCTGGCGTAGTCGTTGTTGAGAGCGGCCACAGCCATTTCGTGGGTTTCAAAGGGAATGAGGTTCGCCGATACGGAAATCACTCCTTTGCCGCCCAGGGAAATGACCGGCAGGACCACGTCGTCGTTGCCCGAGTAAATGTCAAACTTCGGGATTTCCGCGGCGATCTGCGCCGTATAGGACAGATTTCCCGTGGCGTCTTTTACGCCGGTTATTGTATCGATTTGGGACATTTTTTTCAATAACGGAACAGATAAATTGACGCCGGTCCGCCCGGGCACCGTGTAAATAATAATCGGGATCGAAACGGACGCCGCGATGGCCTTGTAATAGCCGTAAATACCGTTGTCGTTTCCTTTGTTGTAATAGGGCGTCACGACCAGTAACGCATCCACGCCGCATTTTTCCGCTTCTCTGCTGATTTTGACCGCATGTTCGGTGTCGTTGGTGCCCGATCCCGCGATAACGGGGACTTTGCCGCCCACGCGGGCCTTCACGAAGCGCAGGGCCTCGACTTTTTCCTCGTCGGTGAGCGTCGGACTCTCCCCCGTCGTGCCGTTTATGATAAAGGCGTCGGTTTTGTTTTTCAGGTGAAAATCGACGAGCCTCCCGTAGACCTCGTAATCGATGTTGTTATTTTTGTCAAAGGGCGTTGCCAGAGCCACGCCGGATCCTGTAAAAATAGCCATTTTTCCTCCTTTAAGCCTGATGCGTAAAGAGTTCCGCGATCTGGATCGTGTTGGTGGCCGCCCCTTTGCGGATGTTATCGGCCACGGTCCAGAAATTGACGCTGTTTTTGGCGCTGAAATCCCGCCGGATCCGGCCTACAAGGACGAGATCCTGACCCGAGGCTTCCGTAGCCAGAGGATATTTGTTTTGCTGCGGATCGTCGACGAGGATAAGGCCCGGGGCATCCTCAAAGGCCTTTCTGACGTCGGCAAGCTCATAATCACGTTCAAGCTCCGCTGTAATGGAGATGGAATGGGCGTTGACGACCGGAACCCGCACACAGGTCGCGGTAATCGGGAGATCGGGGATCCCCAGAATTTTTCTCGTCTCGTTGACCATCTTCATTTCCTCTTTCGTATAGCCGTTTTCGAGGAAGACGTCGATATGCGGCAGCGCATTATTGACGATCGGATGGGGGAATTTCTGCGGGGGATTTCCTTTAAGCCCCTCTTCGAGGTCGGCGATTCCTTTCATGCCGGCCCCCGATACCGCCTGGTAGGTATTGTAAATCACGCGTTTCAGGCCGTATTTTTTGTGGAGGACATCCAGCGCTTCCACGCATTGGATCGTGGAGCAGTTGGGGTTCGCGATAATATTGTGGTTTTTGAAGGCGGCCTCCGGATTGACTTCCGGAACCACCAGAGGAACGCTTTCGTCCATGCGCCAGGCCGATGAGTTGTCGACGACAAGGCAGCCCTTTTCGGCGGCGATGGGGGCGAATTTGCGGCTGACGTCGGCGCCCGCCGAGAAGAGGGCGATGTCTATCCCCCGGTCAAAACTTGTTTCCGTCAGTTCCTCGACGACATAGTCCTTTCCCTGGTAATTGACGGTTTTTCCGGCGCTTTTTTTCGAGGCGAACAAAAAGAGTTCGTCGTAAGGGAATTTCCTCTCGGCCAGCACCTTGAGGAACGTGGTCCCCACTAGGCCTGTCGCGCCCGCGATTGCTAATTTCATGATATTTCCTCCCGGATTTTTATAAATTAAAGGCCTTGGCCGTCACCTGGACGGCCTTGTTGAGATTCTCTCTGTCAATGCTGCATGAAATGCTGATTTCGGAGGTCGTGACCTGGTAAAAATTCACGCCCGCCGCGCTGAGGGCCGAAAAGAACCTGCTCGCTACGCCGGTGCTGTTGGCCATGCCTACGCCCACGACGGAGATCATGCCGAGGTTGTCCGCGAAGGAGACCGTGGCCCGGGGCAGGTCTTTTTTGAGCTTTTCCACGGCCTGGTCCAGGAGATACTTCTCGTTGACGGCCACGCTGAACGAAAGTTCCAGAATATTGTCCTTGGTGATATTTTGCGTGATCATGTTGATGTTGATCCCCGCTTCCGTCGTGATGTCGAAGATCTTCGCGATCGTCTGGACGGAATAGGCCACGTTGGAGATGCTCGCGACCAGAATTTCCTTTGTGACGCTGATGCCGGTGATGAGTTTGTCCTCAAGCCCGTATCCTTTTTCCATGATATATGTTCCTCCGCTTTCACTGAGACTTTTTCCTACGTAAATGATGACCCCGTATTTTTTCCCGATCTCCACGGCCCGCGTTTCCATGACGCCCGCACCCAAAAGGGCCATTTCCATCATTTCCTCATAGGAAATGTGGGAAAGGGGTTTGGCGTCGGGGTAAATCCTGGGATCCACGCTGTAGATCCCGTCGACGTCGGTGTAAATCCGGCATTCGCAGCGCAGGCTGGCGGCCAGGGCCACGGCCGACGTATCGGAACCGCCGCGACCCAGGGTCGTGATGTCCCCCGCTTCGTTTATGCCCTGAAAGCCCGCCACCAGGACGACTTTGCCCTCGGCGAGATGGCGCTCAATCTTCTCGACGCCGATATTTTTGATTTTGCTCTTCGTGTGGATGCCGGTCGTTTCCACCTGGGCCTGATAGCCCGTCAGGGAAATGGCCGGCTGGCCTTTTTCGATCAAGGCGATGGCGAGATAGGCGATGGTCTGCTGTTCGCCGGTGGAGAGCAGCGAGTCCAGTTCGCGCTGGTCGGGAACCGGGGAAAATTCTTTGGCGCGAGCGATGAGCTCGTCCGTGGTTTTCCCCATGGCCGAGGCCACCACGACAATTTCGTCACTGCTTTCTTTCTTGAGACGGATGATGTACTCCGCGATGCTTTTGATTTTCTCCGGCGTGGCGACGCTAGTCCCGCCGTACTTCAAGACTACTCTCATGGATCCTCCGTTTTTTGACAGGCCCCGGTCGGTTTTTTCCTATTTGTAACAAAAAACCGGCCCACTTTCCGCCGGTAGTCAATCATAATCAAAACAAGTTGATTTTTGAGCATAATATTCACCACAGAAAGCGCAACATTGAGGAGCCTCAATGACAGTGACGCGGATATTGTCCGCATCCCCAATTCCGAAGCCGGATCAGGCCCCGCAATTTCGGCAACTCTCCCTTTTTCGCCCCTTCTCCGCCCTGATCCGGGCTCCCGGTGGATACTCTTTAGAATTGCACCTCAGTCTGTTTTCGATTGTATTATATTATAGCAAAGAAGGCGCCGAAAATTAAAATATATTTTTTGAATGTATATCACCCGTATAATATATTCCATATATCTTTGCGGAAAATTGTGTTTTTTTTTCTCCTAACCGGGAAAAAAGGTTTACATAAGGGGAAAAATCCGCTATAATTTTCATAAGAACAAAACGCGCCGCGGGGCGCGAAAAGAAAAATCGAAAGGCGGCGACAGGCATGTACAGATACCGGCAAAAAACTCCCGGCAAATTTTCCTTCTTCATCGGCGTCCTCCTGATCATTTGGGCGGTGATCATCCAGCTCAATTCCAATTTCAATATCGGTTACCCCATGATGATGGCCCTGGGTCTCGTCATCATGGCCTGGGGGCGCTTACGGGCGCGTCTTCCCCTTGCGGTCCGGCTTCCGGTCTATGCGGCGGGGGCCCTGGCGCTGGGCGCCATGCTCTTCTTGTTTCTCTACGGGAAAAAAGACACGGCGGATTTCCATGAAAAGGCCCTGATCGTCCTCGGGGCGGGGATCCGGGGAGACAAGCCCTCCCGCAACCTCCTGGGGCGGCTCGATTGCGCCCTTTCCTACCTCGAACGGAACCCCGGCGCCGTCGTCATTGTCTCGGGCGGGCAGGGCGAAGACGAGGACTATACGGAAGCCGAAATCATGAAGCGTTGGCTCGTGAATCACGGCGTCGCCGAAGACCGCGTTTATAAAGAAGAGCGGGCCGCAAGCACCGCGGAGAATTTCCGCTATTCCAAAGAAATCCTTGACAATCTTTATCCGGAATCATGGACGGCTGCCTTTGTGACCTCCGAATACCATATGTTCCGTTCGGCCCAAATCGCCGGGAGACAGGGCATTACCGTCAGCCGTTACGGCGCGCCCCTTGCCTGGTATCTCTATCCGGCCGCCTATTTACGAGAAACCCTTGCCTGTGCGTATAGCTTGATTTTCAAAAAGAAATCCGTGACCGCAAAGGACGAATGACTTTCGTCCCACTCGGACACAAGGAGGCGTATCATCATGTCAGTAGCAGGCGCAATTGCCGTACCCCATCCCCCGCTGATCCTGCCGCAGGTGGGCCGCGGGGAGGAAAAGAAAATTCAAAAGACCATTGACGGGTACCGGGAAGCGGCGGCCATGGTCGCCCGCTGGCAGCCCGAAACCATCGTCCTCGTGTCGCCCCACACGACGATCTACGCCGATTACATTCACCTCTCGCCGGGCCCGGGCGCCTCGGGAGATCTGCGTCAGTTCGGCGTCAGGGACTACGCCTTGCGTGTGGATTACGACGAAAAATTTGTGGACGCCCTGTCGGTACTCTGCAAGGACAAAGGCATTCCCGCGGGGACCATGGGCGAGCGGGAACCCGCCCTCGATTACGCGACCATGATTCCTCTGGAGTTTGTCAATGAAAAATACCGGACCTACAAGCTTGTTCGGGCCGGATTTGCGTATCTCACGCCGGTTGAGCACTACCGCTTCGGGAAAATGATCGCGGCCGCGGCGGCCCTTTTGGGGAGGCGTATTGTCTTCATCGCCAGCGGCGATCTTTCTCACAAGCTCAAAGCCGACGGCCCCTACGGCTTTGCCCCGGAAGGGCCCGACTTTGACCGGCAGGTCACGGAAGCCATGGCCAAAGGGGATTTTCTGAAATTCCTGACCTTCCCCGACAATTTCTGCGAAAAGGCGGCCGAATGCGGCTTGCGCGCATTCCAGATCATGGCCGGCGTCCTGGACGGACTGGCCGTCCAATCGAAACTGCTTTCCTATGAAGGACCCTTCGGCGTAGGCTACGGCGTCGCGGCATTTTCCGTGACGGGAACGGATCCCGCCCGGGCCTTTGACCGGACTGCCGCGGAAAGGGAACAAAAATCCGTCGACGAAGCCAAAAGCGGTGAGGACGCCTATGTGAAGCTGGCGCGGCTCAGTCTCGAGACCTATGTGAAGACCGGAAAGCAGGCGGCCCTTCCCGAGGGGCTCCCCCCCGAAATGACCGGAAAACGCGCCGGGGCCTTTGTGTCCATCAAGAAAAACGGCCGGCTCCGGGGTTGCATCGGTACCATCGGGCCCGTCCGAGAATCCGTCGCGGCGGAAATATTGCGGAACGCCGTTTCCGCAGGGCAGGAAGACCCGCGCTTTTCCCCGGTTGAGGAAAAAGAACTGCCGAGTCTTGTCTACAGCGTCGACGTGCTGGGGGAAACGGAACCTGTGGCGGACAAGAGCGCCCTTGACGTCAAACGCTACGGCGTCATCGTCACGAGCGGCGGCAGGCGGGGTCTGCTTCTTCCGAATCTGGAGGGTATCGACGACGTAGATACCCAGATTTCCATCGCCCGGCAGAAGGCGGGCATAGGGCCCTCGGAGCCCGTCACCCTCGAGCGCTTCGAGGTGATCCGGCACAAATGAAGACCCTCTGTACCCTCTGCCCCAGGCGTTGCGAGCTCAACCGGGATCAGCGCGGCTTTTGCAGGGCCCGGATCAATCGCGGCGGGCAGATCGTCTCCGAAAATTACGGCAGACTCACGGCCATCGCCCTCGATCCCATCGAAAAAAAGCCCCTGTACCATTTTTACCCGGGCAATAAAATCCTGTCGGTCGGGAGTTACGGCTGCAACCTGCGCTGTCCCTTCTGCCAGAACCACGATATCGCCCAAGTCGGGGAAGACGCCGTTCCCTGGCGCTTTGTGAGTCCCGATGAATTGGTCGGAAAGGCCATGGAGCTCATCCCCGCGGGGAATATCGGGATCGCGTATACCTATAACGAGCCGCTGATTTCCGCCGAATATGTCCTTGACTGCGCCAAGGCGGCCCGCCGGTATCATCTGAAAAACGTCCTCGTCACAAACGGGACGGCGTCAGAAGCGACCCTGGAAGCGCTTTTGCCGTGGATAGACGCCATGAATATCGATCTCAAGGGCTTCAGCCAGGAATTTTACGACAAGGTCGGCGGGGATTTTGAGACCGTCAGGCAAACGATCCGGAAGGCCCGTGGCAGGACCCATATTGAGCTGACGAAACTCGTCGTGCCCGGCATGAATGATACCGAAGAGGACACGGAAGCCATGGCCAAATGGATCGCGGCGCTGGATCCGGGGATCCCCCTCCATGTGAGCCGGTTTTTTCCCCGCTACCGGATGTCGGATCTCGCTCCGACGCCCATAGCCACCGTCAGGCGGATGGCGGACGTCGCGAAAAAATATCTGAAAAATGTCTATGTGGGAAATTGTTGAATGTAAAAAAGACCGGCGGGGCCGGTCTTTTTTGATTCATTTTTCCCGATTTTACCGCTTGCCGTACATCCGCTCGTAATAGCTTTGATAGTCACCGGAGACGACTTCATCCACCCAGTCTTGATGATCGAGATACCAGCGAATGGTCTTTTCGATCCCGAGCGTAAAAGGCGTTTCGGGATACCAGCCCAGCTCCCGGACGATCTTCGCGGGGTCAATGGCGTAGCGGGCGTCGTGACCGAGACGGTCGGTCACATAGGTGATCAAGCCCTCGCCGATATTCTCCAAATCGGTCTTGAGGACTTTTTGGTATCGGGGATTTTCGGCGATCAATTTTTTGATCGTCGCGATGGTGAGCTTGACGATACGGATGTTTTCCTCTTCATTGAAGCCGCCGACATTGTAGATTTCCCCGGGCCGCCCCTTTTCGAGGACGAGGGCGATGGCTTTACAATGGTCGTCCACATAGAGCCAGTCCCGCACGTTTTCGCCCTTTCCATAGACCGGGAGGGGTTGCCCCGCCAGGATGTTTTTGATCATCAGGGGAATCAGCTTTTCCGGAAAATGATAAGGCCCGTAATTGTTTGAGCAGCGCGTGATGTTCCAGGGCAGGTGATACGTCTCGCCGTAGGCGATGACGATCATGTCGGCCGCGGCCTTGGAGGCCGAGTAGGGCGAGCGGGGATCAAGGGGGGTATGTTCCGTAAACATGCCGCTTCCATAGGTTTTGATATTTTTTCTTCCCGAGGCGATTCCGGCGACCTCGGCGTCGAGCGTCAACTCTCGCGGGGTCTCATAGTCTTTTTTCAGGCTCCCGTAGACCTCGTCTGTGGAGACCTGATGAAATTTTTTCCCCTCTTTCCACAGGGGGTAACCCCGCTCATCCTTTCCGAGTGTCCAGTATTTGCGCGCCGTGTCGAGAAGATTCTGGGTCCCGAGGATATTCGTTTCAAGAAAGAGCTTCGGATTTTCGATGGATCGGTCCACATGGGATTCGGCCGCGAAATTGACGACCTTGTCGATATCTTCATTTTTGAAGATCCGCTCGGTCAATTCCCGGTCGCAGATGTCCCCCCGGATAAAGCTGACTCGAGGGTCTTCCAGCTCCTCCCGGATCGTGCCGAGGTTCCCGGCGTAGGTGAGCTTGTCCAGCAGCACGAGGCGCGTGTCCTTCGTCCGCTTCAGCAGATATTTCGCAAAATTGGCGCCGATAAAGCCCGCGGCGCCTGTGATCAGGCAGGTTTTCATGATTCCTCCGGTGAAAGGGATTGTCGTTTGCGTTTTTTCTTCCCATAGTATAGCGGATTTTTCCGGATTTGTCCATGAATTTATCGCAAATCAAGCGGTTGTTGAAATAAAGTCATGGACATTTCCG